>NZ_MKJW01000128.1:0-17937 GCF_001942375.1 Kocuria sp. CNJ-770 | reverse complement strand
GGGGTGCTGCCGCCGGACCCCGGGCCCCGCTCGGCGCCGGCCGCGCCGGCCGCCCCGGCCCTGAGCGCGTGGGCACCGGCCCCGGCGGAGCCGGAAGCTGCCGGGTCCGGCCGATCCCGGCGGACTCGGACGAACAGCAGCGGGCTCAGACGAACAGCAGCAGGCTCACGGCCATGACCGCCATCCCGGCCACGAGCCCGTAGACCGACAGGTGGTGCTCGCCGTACTCCTGGGCCGTGGGCAGCAGCTTGTCCAGGGAGATGAAGACCATGATCCCCGCCACGCCCGCGAACACCACGCCGAAGACGGTGTCGCTCATGAACGGGAGCAGGACCAGGTACCCGAGCACCCCGCCCAGGGGCTCGGCCAGCCCGGACAGGAACGAGTAGCGGAACGCCTTGCGCCGGTCGCCCGTGGCGGAGTGGATGGGCACGGCCACCGAGATGCCCTCCGGGATGTTGTGCAGGGCGATGGCGACGACCACCGGGATCGCCACGGACGGCTCCTGCATCGCCGCCACGAAGGTCGCGAAGCCCTCCGGGAAGTTGTGGATCGCGATCGCCACCGCCGTCATGGTGCCCATGCGCATCAGCCGGCGCTGCCGGCCGTCGTCGTCGTGGGGGTACTCGTGCGGGTTCACCCGGCTGGGCACGAGCCGGTCGATCACGGCGATCAGCGCGATGCCCCCGAAGAACCCGCCCGCCGTGGCCCACGCCCCCGCGCGCTCCCCGAGCTCCGCCACGAGGGCCACCTGGGCCTTGACGAAGATCTCGACCAGGGACACGTAGATCATCACCCCGGCGGAGAAGCCGAGGCTGACCGCGAGGAACTTGGCGTCGGTGCGCCTGGTGACCAGGGCCAGGAAGGCCCCCACCCCCGTGGCCAGCCCCGCGAACAGGGTCAGGCCGAAGGCGAACAGCAGCTCGTGCACGGGCGGGTGTTCTCCGTTCCGACCGGGGGATGGGCGCTCGCAGTCTAGCGAACACGGGCGGGGCGGGCGGCGGCCCCCGTGGGCGAAGATGGTCGGGTGACCTGCGAGGAGGGCGGACCCATGACCGACGACGGCGCGGCACGGCTCCGGGCCGGGCTCGCGGAGCGCTACCTGGCCGCGTGGGAGCTGGTCCCGGACGGGCGGTCCCGCGACGACGGCAGCGCCCTGGCGCTGCCGGTGCGCACCCGTGCGGGGGAACCGGCGCTGCTGCGCCTGGGCCCGCCGGGCGCCCGGGGCGAGCACGAGCACCTGGCGCTGCGCCTGTGGGGCGGGCGCGGCGCCGTGCGGCTGCTCCGGGCGGAGCCCGCGGACCGGGCGCTGCTGCTCGAGCGCACCGGCGGGCGGGACCTGCGGGACCTGCCGGACCTGGAGGCCTGCCGGGTGCTGGGCGAGCTGACCCGCACCCTGGCCCGCCCGCCCCGGCCCCCGTTCCCGCCGCTGTCCGCCGCGGCCCGGGGCTGGCGGGAGGACCTGGCCGGGGCCGCCGAGCTGGACGCCCGGTTCCCGCGGCGCTTCCGGCGGCAGGCGGTCGCGAACCTGGACCGGCTGCTGCGCGACGAGCTGGACACCGCCCTCGTGCATCAGGACCTGCACCCGGGGGCCGTGCGCGCCGCGCGGCGCGCCCCGTGGCTGGCCACCGGGGCGGACCCGGTGCTCGGCACCGTGGAGTTCGCCCTGGTGGCGGCCCTGTGGCCCCGCACCGAGGCCGCCGGCCACGGCGGGGCCCTGGCCGCGGCGCTCGAGGACCGGATCGAGGCGCTGTCCCTCGCGGCCGGCGCCGACGCCGGGCGCCTGCGCGCGTGGGCGCTCGTGCGGTTCGCCCTCGCCGCCCGGGAGGAGGCGGACCGGCCCACCGGCGCCCCGCACCGCGCGATCAGCAGGCTGGTGCAGCTGTGCAAGGCCGTGCAGAAAGGCGGCTGATCCCCCGGCCGCGCTCCCGGCTGTGATCCAGGTCACGGGATAGACTCCAGCACGTTTCCCGAGCACCCCCTGCTCGATCCCATCAACCCCACTGGAGACACCGTGAAACGTCGTCCATCCACCGTCCTGGCCGGTCTGCTGTCCGCCACCGCGGTCGGCGCCGCCCCGGTCGCCGTCGGCCTCGCCGCCGCCGCACCGGCCGCCGCCGCGCCCCCCGCCGTGACCCTCGTCGGCAGCCTGCAGGACGAGCTCGGCTGCTCCGCCGACTGGCAGCCGTCCTGCGCCGAGACCGTCCTCGCCCCCGTCGGCGGGGGCACCTACGAGGGGACCTTCGAGGTCCCCGCCGGCACCTGGGAATACAAGGTCGCCCTCGACGGCGGGTGGGACGAGTCCCACCCCGCCGAGAACCTGCCGCTCGTGCTCGAGGGCCCCGCCACCGTGGTGTTCAGCTTCGACGACGCCACCGACACGGTCTCCGTGCGCCCGGCCGCGGTGGGCGGCGAGGAGGTCACCGAGCAGGACCGGGCGCTGGCCGGCGACAGCCTGCGCGCCCCGGTCACCTCCGAGCAGTTCTACTTCGTGATGGCCGACCGCTTCGCCAACGGCGACCCTTCCAACGACACCGGCGGGCTCGAGGGGGACCGGCTCGAGCACGGCTTCGACCCCACGGACAAGGCGTTCTACCACGGCGGCGACCTGCAGGGCATCCAGGAGAAGCTGGACTACATCGAGGGCCTGGGCACCACCGCCATCTGGCTGACCCCCTCCTTCAAGAACCGCCCGGTGCAGGGGGAGGAGGGCGCGGAGAGCGCCGGCTACCACGGCTACTGGATCACCGACTTCACCCAGATCGACCCGCACCTGGGCAGCAACGAGGACATGCAGCAGCTCGTCGACGCCGCCCACGCCCGCGGGATGAAGGTCTACTTCGACATCATCACCAACCACACCGCGGACGTCATCGACTACGCCGAGGGCACCACCGACTACGTCACCAAGGCCGAGGAGCCCTACCGCGACGCCGCCGGGGAGCCCTTCGACGACGCCCGCTACGCGGGCTCCCCGGAGTTCCCCGCGACCGACCCCGCGACGTCGTTCCCCTACAACCCGACCTTCCGCTCGCCGGAGGACGCCGGCGTCAAGGTCCCCGAGTGGCTCAACGACCCGAACCTGTACCACAACCGCGGGGACTCCACCTGGTCCGGGGAGTCCGTCACCTACGGCGACTTCGTCGGCCTGGACGACCTGTTCACCGAGCGCCGCGAGGTGGTCGACGGGATGGTGGACATCTACTCCGCCTGGGCGGAGATGGGCATCGACGGCTTCCGCATCGACACCGTCAAGCACGTCAACCTCGAGTTCTGGCAGGAGTTCAGCCCCCGGGTGCTCGAGGCGGCCCGGGCGCGCAACGAGGACTTCTTCATGTTCGGCGAGGTCTACGACGCCGACCCGGCGTACCTGTCCTCCTTCACCACGGACGGCCGGCTGCAGGCCGTGATCGACTTCGGCTTCCAGGCCCGGTCCCTCGAGTTCGCCAAGGGCGGCGCGACCACGTCCCTGCGGGACTTCTACGCCGCCGACGACCACTACACCGACACCGACTCGAACGCCTACCAGCTGCCCACGTTCACGGGCAACCACGACATGGGCCGCGCCTCCTGGCTGCTGTTCGACGCCGGTTTCCGGGACGAGGAGCTGCGGCGGCGCGTGGAGCTGTCCAACGAGCTGATGTTCCTGACCCGCGGCCAGCCGGTGGTCTACTACGGCGACGAGCAGGGCTTCGTCGGCTCCGGCGGGGACCAGCTGGCCCGCCAGGACATGTTCGCCACCCAGGTCCCGCAGTACCTGCAGGAGCCCATGATCGCGGCCGAGCCCGGTGCGGCCGACCGCTACGGCACCGACCACCCGCTCTACGAGCAGATCGCCGAGCTCTCCGCGCTGCGGGCGGCCCACCCGGCGCTCGCCGACGGCGCGCAGCTGCACCGGTACTCCTCCGACCAGGACGGGGTCTACGCGTTCAGCCGGATCGACGCGGACGAGCGGCGCGAGTACGTGGTGGTCACCAATAACTCCGAGCAGACCCGGACCGTCACCGTTCCGACGTCATCGGACAACACCCAGTTCACCGCCCTCTACGGGACGGACGGCAAGGATAAGCGCAAGTCCGGCAAGGACGCCCGGCTCGACGTCGAGGTCGCCCCGCTGTCGACCGTCGTGTACCGGGCCGGGCGGGCCCTCGACCCCGAGCAGGAGGCCCCGCAGGTGCGCCTGCAGGCCCCCGACCTCGGGGCCGACGGCCGGACCGAGCTGCGGGCGGACGTCCCCGGCCGCGGCTTCGCCCAGGTCAGCTTCGCCGTGCGTCCGGCCGGGACGCAGGAGTGGACGGCGCTGGGCACGGACGACAACGCCCCGTACCGGGTCTTTCCCGACACCGCCGACGTGGCCGACGGGACCCTGCTCGAGTACCGGGCCGTGCTGAAGGACTCCTCCGGCAACCTCTCCGCCTCCTCGGCCTGGGCCGTGGCCGGTGCGGGGGGCGCCCCCGCGGACGGCGGGGGCACGGGCCCGGTAGTGGGCGAGGTGCAGCAGCCGGACACGGTCTCCGTGCCCGGCACGCACAACACCGAGATGGGCTGCGACGCCGACTGGGCGCCCGCCTGCGAGCAGGCGCAGCTGCGCCTCGACCCCCAGGACGGGATCTGGAAGGGCACCTTCGACCTCCCGGCCGGGGGACACTCCTACAAGGTCGCCGTCGACCGCGCCTGGGACGAGAACTACGGCGCCGGCGGCGCGCTCGCCGGGGCCAACATCGGCTACGACGCCCCGGGCGGACCGGTGACGTTCTACTACGACCCGGCCACGCACTGGGCGACCACCGACGCCGACGGGCCCCTGCTCACGGCCTCCGGCACGTTCCAGGACGAGCTCGGCTGCGCCGCCGACCGCACCCCGGACTGCCTGCGCCCCTGGCTGCAGGACCCGGACGGGGACGGCACCCACGCGTGGTCCACGACCCTGATCCCGGCGGGGGAGTACACCTTCCGCGTGGTGGAGGACCTCGGCGCCGGCGCGGCGTACGGGCAGGACGGGGCGGTGGACGGCGCCGAGGTGAGCCTGACGGTCCCCGAGGACGGGATGGTGGCCACCATCGAGTACGACGCCGCCACCCACGAGATCCGCACCCGGACGGGCGCGGCCGAGCAGCCCGCCGCCGGCCCCGACCTGGGCACGGCCCGGGCCGCGTGGGTCGGGGCGGACCTGCTGGCGGTCCCGGCGGGCACGGTCCCGGCCGGCACGGACCCGGCCCTGCTGGACTGGTCCCTCACCTGGGGCCCGGACGGCGCCCTGGCCCTCGACGCCGAGACCGTCACCGGCGGGCGCAGCGTGCCGGTGACCGTCGCGGAGCTGCCGGCCGGCGTCGTCGCCGAGCACCCCGAGCTGGCGGGTGGGACCGCCCTGCGGGTGGACCGGCGCACCGCCCGGCAGGCCGGGGAGATCCTGGCCGGCCAGGCCGTGGTCTCCGCCACCGACGGCACGGGCCGGATCGTGGCCGCCACCGGCGTCACCGACGCCCGGTAGCACCGCACCGGCCCGGGCACCGGGCAGACGGAGAGGCCCCCGGAACCGCGGTTCCGGGGGCCTTCTCCGTGCGCCGGGGCCGGCGGGCGCTCAGCCCTTCACGCCACCGGCCAGCAGCCCGCGGACGAAGTAGCGCTGCAGGGCCAGGAACACGATCATCGGCACGACCATGGACACGAAGGCCCCGGCGGAGAGCAGGTGCCACTCCGAGCCGCGCGTGCCGGCCAGCTCCCCGAGCCGCACCGTCAGGGGCGCCACGTTGAGGTTGGAGCCGAAGGTCAGGCCCACGAGCAGGTCGTTCCACACCCACAGGAACTGGAAGATCGCGAAGGACGCGATCGCCGGGACCAGCAGGGGCAGCAGCACCCGGAAGAAGATGGTCACGTGCCCGGCGCCGTCCATCCGCGCGGCCTCGATGAGGGTCCGGGGGATGTCCATCATGAAGTTGTGCAGCAGGAAGATCGCCAGCGGCAGGGCGAAGATCGTGTGCGAGAGCCACACCGCCCAGAAGGACCCGGACAGGCCCCACTGGTTGTACTGGGTCAGCAGCGGGATCAGGGTGATCTGGATCGGCACGATCTGCAGGGCGAACACGGCCACGAACAGCCAGGAGCGGCCGCGGAAGTCGATCCACGCGAACGCGTAGGCGGCCAGCAGCGCCAGCGTGATCGGGATGACCACCGCGGGCACCGTGATCACCACGGAGTTGACGAAGAACGCCGCGAAGCTCGAGGTCGCGGACCCGGTGATGACCTCCTCGTAGTTGGCCAGGGTCACGGACGGGTCCGCGAAGAACGTCCACCAGCCAGAGCGGCGGATGTCCAGCTCCGGGCGGAAGGAGGTGATCAGCAGGCCCAGCGTGGGGGTCGTCCACAGCACCGCGATGAGGACCGCGGCGAGGGAGGCCCACGGCGAGCTGAGCTTCGTCCTCGCCCGTGCGGCCCGCTCCCCGAGGCCGCGGCGCCGCCCCGGGGCCACGGTGGTCCCGGCGGGACCGCTGCGCTCCGGGCGGCCGTCCTCGACGAGGTCCTCGGGCGAGGCGGGCGGGATGTTGGCGGCGGTGGTCATCGCTGCTCCTCGGAAAGCTTCATCTGCCGGATGTTGTAGAGCACGATCGGGACGACCAGCACGAACAGCGCCACGGCCAGCGCCGCGCCGATGCCCGGCTGCCCGAGCGGGAAGCTCTGCGTGTAGAACTCGTTGGCCACGATCGAGGTGCCGAAGTTGCCGCCGGTCATGGTGCGGACGATGTCGAAGACCTTCAGGGTGCCCATCGCGATCGTGGTGATCACCACGACGATCGCCGGGCGGATCGAGGGCACGGTGACGGAGGCGAACATGCGCCAGGCCCCGGCGCCGTCGAGCCGCGCGGCCTCCATGATGTCGTCCGGGATGGCCTTGATGGCCGCCGAGAGCACGGTCATCGCGAAGCCGGTCTGGATCCAGATCATCACGGCGATCAGGAAGAAGGTGTTCCAGGGCGGGTCCAGCAGGAACTGCTGGGGCGGCACGCCCAGCCACACCAGCAGCTGGTTGAGCAGGCCCGTCTGCCGGACGCCGGGCTGGTCCGGCTTGAACTCGTAGACGAACTTCCAGATGATCGACGCGCCCACCAGCGAGATCGCCATGGGCAGGAAGATCAGCGTCTTGGCGAGCTTCTCGAAGCGGGTCCGGTCCACGAGCACCGCGTACACCAGCCCCACGGCCGTGGCCACGGTGGGCACGAGCAGCACCCACAGGGCGGTGTTGAGCAGGACGACCTGGAACCCGTCCTCGGTCAGGATGGTGCGGTAGTTGTCCAGCCCCACCCAGGTCTGCCGGTCCCGGGCCTGGAAGGAGCCGAGCACGGTGCGGGCGGCCGGGTACAGCAGCCCGAAGACCAGCAGGGCCACGGCGGGGCCGAGGAAGCCCACCAGGGGCACCCAGCGGGGCAGGGAGGGCCGGTCGACGAGCCACAGCACGGCGGCCGTGACCCCCACGAACAGCAGGATCGCCACGCACATGACGATCAGTTTCTCCGCCGTCGTGTCGGCGTTCAGCAAAAGGTCCACGAAGAGCTCCTCAGGGCTCGGTTCCGGCGGCCGTCGTCGGCGCCGCGGGTCCGTCCGGCGGCACGGGGCGGGCGGGCCGGGTCGCGGGGACCCGGCCCGCCCGCCGGTGCGTCACGGACGGCCTGCGGTCACTCGGACGGCCAGCTCTTCTCGATGTCGGCCAGGACGGTCTCGCTGTCCTCGCCGAGGGAGATCCAGTCGGTCATGCCGTTCCAGAAGGACCCGGCGCCGACCGCCGCAGGCATGAGGTCCGAGCCGTCGAAGCGGAACACCGCGTTCTCGTCGGTCAGCTGCTCGTAGGCCAGCTTGTCGATCGGGGACTTCAGGTTCTCCGGGTCCAGGCCGGAGTTGGCGGAGATCCAGCCGAACTCGGTGGCCTGGGCCTTGGCGTTGGACACTCCGGGCTGGTCAGGTAGGCCTGGAAGGCCTGGACCTCGGGCCGGTCGGCGAAGGCGACGGTGAACTCGCCGCCGCCCAGGATCGGCTTCTCGTCCTCGGACTGGCCGGGCAGGTAGAACGCGAAGACGTCGCCGTCCTCGGCCACGTTGGTGCCCTCGGGCCAGTTGGCCTGGTAGAAGGACGCCTGGCGGTGCATCCAGCAGGACCCGTCGAGGATCGGCAGGCCGGCGTCGCCGAAGGCCGTGGTGGCGATGGAGCGCACGTCGCCCAGGCCGCCGTTGACCATCTTGTCGTCCTTGAGGATCGCCCCGGCCGCGTCCAGGGCTTCGACGACCTGCGGGTCGTCGAAGGGGATCTCGTGGTTGACCCACTGGTCGTAGGCCTCGGGCCCGGCGGTGCGCAGCATGGTGTCCTCGAGCCAGTCGGTGGCCGGCCAGCCGGTGGCGTCGCCGGACTCGATGCCCGCGCACCACGGCTTGGCCCCGGTCCCGGCGATCGTGTCCGAGAGCTCCATGAGCTCGTCCCAGGTCTGGGGCACCTCGTAGCCGGCCTCCTCGAACATGGAGGGCGAGTACCAGACGAAGGACTTGGCGTTCGCCCCGAGGGGGGTGCCGTAGAAGGTGCCGTCGACCGTGCCGTACTCCTTCCAGGAGGGGTCGTAGTACTCGTCGACGTTGGCCGCGGCGTCCTCGCCGACCGGCTGGATGACGTCCGGGTGGTCCTCGGCGATGGTCCGGATCAGGCCCGGCTGCGGGACGAACGCGACGTCGGGCGCGCTGCCGGACTGCAGGCGCACGAGCAGCTGCGCCTCGAACTCCCGCGAGCCTCGTAGACGATGTCCGCGCCGGTGCACTCCTCGAACGGCGCGTAGGAGTCGATGTGGGACTGGTCCTCGGGCGCCACGATCGAGGTGTAGACGCTCACGCTCTTGCCGCTGAGGTCGCCGTACTGCTCGAACGCGGAGCAGTCGACGTCGCCGCCGGCTGCGGTCGCGCCCTCGGAGCCGCTGTCGCCGCCGCAGGCGGTGAGCGTCACGGCCGCGGCCGTGGCGGCGAGCGCCAGGGTGATGCGTCGGGTGCAGGGGGATGTGGACATGGGCTGTCTCCGATTTCCCGGTCGGCCGGCGTGCGGGCCGGCCATGCGATGGTTTCGATTTCCGCACTCGGAGCCTGGGAAACCACGGGGGTTACCGCCGAGGAACATTTGTGCGAACGCGATGAAGGTACCACAACAGTGACCTGGCACACATTGAGTTCGGGAGTCGAAGACAAGGTGTTGCGAAAGAAAACGTCCGGTCGTCGCCGGCCCCGAGGTCCGGGGCCTCAGTCAGCCCGGCGGCCGAGGGCCTCGACGGTCTCCGCGGCCAGGGCGATCCCGGCGCCGCTGTAGAGGTTGAAGACCGTGCGCACCCCGTGCCCGCGCAGCTCCTGCACCTCGTCGTCGTACTGCGCCACGGCCGCCACGGCCCCCGTGAACCCGGACTCCGTGAGCTGGCGCAAGGCCACGAGGTTGGAGCCGTGGAAGGGCATCGCCAGCACCGCGATCCGCACGTGGCCGGTCGCGATCACCCGCTCCCAGAACTCCTGGTCGGTCGCGTCGGCCTCCTGGACGTCGAAGCCCTGGGCGCACAGCCGCTCGACCCGGTCGGTGGCGTTCTCGATGCCCACCACGGAGAACCCGTACTCCCCGGAGAACTCCTGGTAGGCGGCCTGGCCCACCCGTCCCATGCCCAGCACCAGCACGTCGGCGTGACCGATGTCGATGGGCCGGTCCTCCGGGTGCAGCCGGTGCTCCGGGTGCTCCGGCAGCCGCCGGGCCAGGGTGCCGATGAGGGGGGAGCCGCGCCGGTTGACCAGCGCGGAGACCACGAAGCTCGCCGCGACCGCCACCGAGAGGACCACGAGCCAGCGCTCCGTGAGCATGCCGGCGGACACCCCGATGGCCCCCACGATGAGGGCGAACTCGGAGTGGTTGGCCAGGGCCAGCCCGCCGCGCAGCGACGTCCGGCGGCGCAGCCCGAACAGCCACAGCAGCAGCACGAACAGCATCGACTGCACCGGCACGAGCACCAGCAGCAGCAGGCCCAGGAGCACCGTCATGGAGTCCGGCATGCCGTTGAACCCGATCGAGACGAAGAACGCCACCAGCAGCAGGTCCTTGAGGGTGAACAGGGTCCGGGAGAGCTCGCTCGCGTTCGCGTGCGAGGCCAGGAGCATGCCCACCAGCAGCGCCCCCAGGTCCCCCTTGATGCCCACCGCGGAGAAGGCGAAGTAGCCGGGCACCAGGGCCATGACCACCCCGAACAGCGCCTGCATCTCCCCGTGCCCGATCCGGTCCCAGACCCGGCGGAACACCCAGGCGGCGGGGACCAGCAGCACCAGCCCGAGGGCCCAGGGGCTCGGCGGGTGCTCGTTCGTGGCGGTGATGAACACGACCGCCGCGATGTCCTGCATGATGAGGATGCCGATCGCCACGCGACCGTAGAGGGACGTGGTCTCGCTGCGCTCCTCGAGCACCTTGAACACCAGCACCGTGCTGGAGAAGGACAGCGCGAAGCCCACCAGGGCGAGCGTGGGCAGGTCCGCGTCGGGCAGGGCCAGGCCGGCCAGCATGAACAGCCCCAGGAAGCCGGCGCCCAGCGCCGTGCTCAGCACCATGTGGATCCCGGCGGTGCCCCAGACCTCCTTGCGGAGCAGGAACCGGGCGTCCAGCTTGAGCCCGATGCCGAACAGCATGAGGGTCACGCCGACGTCGGCGAGCTCCTCCACGGCCTCCAGCCGCTCCACGCCCATGCCGTTGAGCACGAAGCCCGCGGCCAGGAACCCCACCAGGGGAGGCAGCCGGAGCAGGACGGCCAGGGCTCCCGCGCCGAAGGCGACGACCAGGTACACGGCGACCGTTGTCACAGCAGGCTCCCTCGCCGGGCCGGTGGGTGGGGACCCTCCCAGTCTAGGGGCGGAGCACCTCCCCGGCGGGGCCGGGGCGGGACGGGCCCCGCCGGCGCCGTCCGGTCCGCGGACCGCCTACAGTGGTCGCAGCGCCGCGGCAGCCCCACGACCGCGGCGTTCCAGCACCGCCGTGGTCGCCGCACCGCGCACAGGGGAAGGACCGGAGCATGCACGAGAGCCCGCGGCCCGCCGGCAGCACGTCCGCGCTGACGCGGTCGCAGCGGCTGGACCGGCTGCCCTACACCACCGAGCACCGGAAGCTGCTCGTCGGCTCCGGCGTCGGCTGGGCGCTGGACGCCATGGACGTCGGCCTCGTGTCGTTCGTGATGGCCGCCCTGGCCCAGCAGTGGGCGCTGAGCTCGGGGGAGCTGTCCCTGCTGGCCTCGATCGGCTTCGTCGGCATGGCGGTGGGGGCCGGCCTGGGCGGGCTGCTCGCCGACCGGATCGGCCGCCGCCAGGTGTTCGCCCTGACCCTGCTCGTCTACGGGCTGGCCACCGGCGCCTCCGCGCTCGCTGGCTCCCTCGCCGCGCTCGTCGTGCTGCGCTTCGTGGTGGGCCTGGGCCTCGGCGCGGAGCTGCCCGTGGCCTCCACCCTCGTCTCCGAGTACTCGCCCCGCCGGATCCGCGGCCGCCTGGTGGTGGTCCTCGAGTCCTTCTGGGCCGTGGGCTGGATCGTGGCCGCCCTCATCGGCTACTTCGTGGTGCCGACCTCCCCGGACGGCTGGCGCTGGGCGCTGGTCGTCGGCCTGGTGCCGGCCGCCTACGCGGTGGTCGTGCGCCGGGCACTGCCCGAGTCCGTGCGCTTCCTGGAGAGCCGCGGCCGCGCGGACGAGGCGGAGGCGGCCGTGCGCGCGTTCGAGCGCGCCCCGGCCCTGGGCCGGTCCCGGCCGGAGTCCGAGGAGCAGGCCCGGGCCGCCGAGCCCGCCGCCGCGCCGGCGAGCGGGACGGGCGGCCTCTGGTCGGCCGGGCTGCGGCGGCGCACCGGGGCGCTGTGGACCGTGTGGTTCTGCGTCAACTTCGCCTACTACGGGGCGTTCACCTGGCTGCCCACGCTGCTCCTCCAGCAGGGCTTCACCCTGACCACGTCCTTCGGCTACGTCCTGGTCATCACGCTCGCCCAGCTGCCCGGCTACGCGGCGGCCGCCTGGCTGATCGAGGTCTGGGGCCGGCGGATCACCCTGGCGGTCTTCCTCGGGGGCTCCGCGGTGAGCGCGGTGCTGTTCGGCATCGTCTCGGTCGGCACCGTCGTGCTCCCCTGGCAGGTGATCGGCTCCGGGATGGCCCTGTCCTTCTTCAACCTGGGCGCCTGGGGCGCGCTGTACGCCATCGGCCCCGAGCTGTACCCCACCGCGCTGCGCGGGACGGGCACCGGCGCCGCCGCCGCGTTCGGCCGGATCGCCTCCATCCTCGCCCCGCTGTCGGTGCCGGTGCTGCTGGGCCTGGGCGGGGAGCGCTACGACCTCGTCGTGGTCTTCGCGGTCTTCGGGGCCGCGTTCCTCGTGGCCGCGGCCGCCACGTTCGCCCTGCCCGAGCAGCGCGGCCGGACCCTGGCGTGACGTCCCCGCCCGTCCTCGGCGACCGGGAGATCGGCCTCGCCCGGCTGGCCGCCCACGGGCTCGTGCGCCCCGCCGACGCGGCCCCCGAGGACGTCGTGCGCGCCCTCGGGGCCGTCCAGGCCCAGGACCTGCCCGGCGCCCTCGTGTCGGTCGGCTGCGCCGGGGCGCCGGGGCCGCCGGGGTGCGCGAGGCCTTCGCCGAGGGCCGGATCGTGCGCACGTGGCCCATGCGCGGGACCCTGCACCTGGTGCCCGCCGAGGAGCTGCGGGCGTGGCTGGCCGTGCTCGGGCCCCGCACCGTCTCCGCGACGGCGGCCCGCCGGCGCGAGCTGGGCGTCGACGAGCGCCTGGACGCCGCCCGGGAGACCGCCCTGGCGGCGCTGCGCCACGGGCCGCAGCCCCGGGAGCGGCTGCACGCCGCGTGGGAGGAGGCCGGGCTGCTGGGCGCCCCGGGCCGGGCCTACCACCTCATGCTCGCCCTGCACCTGGACGCGACCCTGTGCATGGGCCCCCTGGCCGCCGGAGCCCGCGACCAGCTCGTGGTCCCCGTCGCGGACTGGGTCCCGGAGACCGGGGAGGCGCCCGGCCGGGCCCCCGCCCCCGGGGCGCCGCCCGTCGTCGTGCGCTGGGTGCGCCGCTACCTGCGCAGCCACGGCCCGGCCTCCGTCGCCGACGCCGCCCGCTGGGCGGCGCTGCCGCGCGCCACGGTGCGCGCCGCGGTGGCGGTGCTCGACGACGTCGTGGCCGTGCACGACGCCCGCGGCCAGGAGCTGTGGTGCGCCCCCGAGGTGCTCGGGGCCGCGGTGCGGGCGGACCGGCGGGCCGCCGGGGTGCACCTGCTGCCGCCGTTCGACGAGTACGTCCTGGGCTACGGGGACCGCTCCCACGTGCTGGCCGGACGGCACGCCGCGCGCATCGTCCCCGGCGCCAACGGGGTCTTCAAGCCCACGGTCGTGGCCGGCGGGCGCGTGGTGGGCACCTGGGGGCGCAGCCGCCGGGCGAGCTCGCCGGGACTCGTGCTGGAGCCCTTCGAGGAGCTCTCGGCCACCCGCCGCCGGACCGCCGAGCGGGCGTTCGCGCGCCTGCCGGTCCTCTGACCCGGCCCCGGGCCGGGCGGCGGGCGGACTCGGCGGCCGGCCGTGGCCGGCGGTGGCCGGGCTCACACGTCGCTGGATAGGGTGGGCCCATGAGCGATCCCACCCGCCTGCACACCGACCTGTCCCGCCTCGGGCGCGAGACCGACAGCTTCCTCGCCACGGCGGAGTCCCTCTCCGGGGAGGAGCTGGCCGCGCCCTCGCTGTGCGGCGGCTGGAGCCGCGCCCACGTCGTCGCCCACCTCGCCTCCAACGGGCGGGCCCTCGTCCGGCTGGTCGACTGGGCCGTCACGGGCCGGGAGCAGCGTCCCTACGCGTCCCCCGAGGCCCGCAACCGGGAGATCGACGAGTTCGCCGCCCTGCCCCGCGAGGAGCTGCTGCGCCGGACCCGCGAGAGCGCGGACTACTTCGCCGAGCAGTGCGAGCGGCTGGGCGGGGACCTGGCCGTGGACGAGGTGCACATGCACGGCAAGCGGATCCCCGCCCTCGCCGTCGTGGCGCTGCGGAACTCGGAGATCGTCGTCCACCACCACGACCTCGACGCGGCCTGGACCCTGGAGCGGGCCGAGCCGGACTCGCTGCTCGACGCCCTCGAGGCGGCGGTGCGCACCATGCGCGCCAAGGACGCCCCCGGGGCGACCCTGGTGAGCGAGGAGGGCGACGAGTGGGTGATCGGCGACGGCGCCGCGCGCGTCCGGTCCGACCGCGCCGGGCTGCTGGCGTGGCTGGCGCGCGGGCAGACGGAGCGCGTCACGGCGGAGGACCGCCTGCCGGTGCTGCCCGCCTGGTGAGCCCCGCCCCGGCGCGCCCCCGCCGACCCCCGACGGGTGCGGCGCCTTCCGGGAACCGAGCAGGGGAGCCCGCCGCAGCACCGGGCCCGGCGCGCGGGGCGGGGCGGCGGGCCGCCGGGGTCGGCGGGGTCACAGCTCCCCGGGGTGCCGCGCGGGCGGTCCCGCAAGGTAGACTGTCCGGTGGCCCGCTGTGCGGCGCCCCCGCCCGGGTCCCTCCGGGTGCGCGGCGGCGCCCCGGCCGCACCCATCGGGAGGGCTGCACCTCCCCCCGCATCTCCACCCGAAGAGAGACCCACGCGTATGTCTGTAACCTCCACCACCGCCCAGCGCGCCGACCTCCGCAACGTGGCCATCGTGGC
This sequence comes from Kocuria sp. CNJ-770, assembly GCF_001942375.1. Taxonomy (NCBI): domain Bacteria; kingdom Bacillati; phylum Actinomycetota; class Actinomycetes; order Micrococcales; family Micrococcaceae; genus Kocuria; species Kocuria sp. CNJ-770. The sequence goes on along the minus strand of NZ_MKJW01000128.1, from coordinate 3,249 downwards.
CCACGTCGACCACGGCAAGACCACCATCGTGGACGCGATGCTCCAGCAGACGCACGCGTTCTCGTCCCACGGTGAGGTCGAGGAGCGCGTGATGGACTCCGGTGACCTGGAGCGCGAGAAGGGGATCACGATCCTCGCCAAGAACACCACGGTGTTCTACGACGGTCCCTCCGCCGACGGGGAGACCATCACCATCAACGTCATCGACACCCCCGGCCACGCCGACTTCGGCGGCGAGGTCGAGCGCGGCCTGTCCATGGTCGACGGCGTCGTGCTGCTCGTGGACGCCTCCGAGGGCCCGCTGCCCCAGACCCGCTTCGTGCTGCGCAAGGCGCTCGAGGCGAAGCTGCCCGTGATCCTCGTGGTCAACAAGGTGGACCGCCCCGACGCCCGGATCGAGGAGGTCGTGGGCGAGTCCATGGACCTGCTCCTGGGCCTGGCCTCCGACATCTCCGAGGACGAGCCCGACCTCGACCTCGACGCCGTCCTGAACGTGCCCGTGGTCTACGCCGCGGGCCGCGACGGCCGGGCCTCCCTCGAGCAGCCCGCCAACGGCTCGCTGCCGGACAACGAGGACCTGGAGCCGCTGTTCAAGACGATCATCGAGCACGTCCCGGCCCCCTCCTACGACCCCGAGGGCGTGCTGCAGGCCCACGTGACCAACCTGGACGCCTCCCCGTTCCTGGGCCGCCTCGCCCTCCTGCGGATCTTCAACGGCACCCTCAAGAAGGGCCAGACCGTGGCCTGGGCGCGGGCGGACGGCGAGCTGAAGAACGTGCGGATCTCCGAGCTGCTGGCCACCAAGGGCCTGGACCGGGTCCCGGCCGAGTCCGCCGGCCCCGGTGAGATCGTGGCCGTGGCCGGGATCGAGGACATCACCATCGGCGAGACCCTCACCGACCCGGAGAACCCGCAGCCCCTGCCCCTGATCACGGTGGACGACCCCGCGATCTCCATGACCATCGGCATCAACACCTCCCCGCTGGCCGGCCGCGTCAAGGGCGCCAAGGTGACCGCCCGCCAGGTCAAGGACCGCCTCGACAAGGAGCTCGTCGGCAACGTCTCGCTCAAGGTGCTCCCCACCCAGCGCCCGGACGCCTGGGAGGTCCAGGGCCGTGGTGAGCTGGCCCTGGCCATCCTCGTGGAGCAGATGCGCCGCGAGGGCTTCGAGCTGACCGCCGGCAAGCCGCAGGTGGTCACCAAGACCGTCGACGGCAAGGTGCACGAGCCCTACGAGCACATGACCATCGACGTGCCGGACGAGTTCCTCGGCGCCGTGACCCAGCTGATGGCCGGCCGCAAGGGCCGCATGGAGGCCATGGCGAACCACGGCACCGGCTGGGTGCGCATGGAGTTCAAGGTCCCCTCCCGCGGGCTCATCGGCTTCCGCACGAAGTTCCTCACCGAGACCCGCGGCGCCGGCATCGCCTCCTCCTACGCCGACGGCTACGAGCCGTGGGCCGGGGACATCGAGTACCGCACCAACGGGTCGATGATCGCCGACCGCGCCGGCGTGGTCACCCCGTTCGCGATGATCAACCTGCAGGAGCGCGGCTCCTTCTTCGTGGAGCCGACCTCCGAGGTCTACGAGGGCATGATCGTCGGCGAGAACTCCCGCGCCGACGACATGGACGTGAACATCACGAAGGAGAAGAAGCTCACCAACATGCGTGCGGCCTCCTCCGACACCTTCGAGAACCTCACGCCCCCGCGCAAGCTGACCCTCGAGGAGTCCCTCGAGTTCGCCCGCGAGGACGAGTGCGTGGAGGTCACCCCGGAGTCCATCCGGATCCGCAAGGTGGTCCTCGACGCCAACGAGCGGCTGAAGGCCAACCGCGCCCGCGCCCGGGCCTGAGCCGCCGGCCCGGCAGACAAGCGCAGCAGGCCCGGTCGTGACCCAGCCCGTCCCGTACTACCCCGAGCAGGGCGTCCTCGTGCGCGAGGACGCCCTGCCGGGGCTGCTGCCCGCCGGGCTGCGCCCGGAGGACGCCCGGCTGCTGTTCGTGCACGCCCACCCCGACGACGAGTCCATCGCCACGGGCGCCACGATGGGCCGGTACGCGGAGCTGGGCGCGCAGGTCGTGCTGCTCACCATGACCCGCGGGGAGCGCGGCGAGGTGATCCCCGAACCCCTGCGCGGGCTCGAGGTCGGCCGTCCCGGCTGCACCGACGACGGCACCGCACTGGGCCGCTACCGCGTCGGGGAGCTCGACGACGCCGCCGCCGCGCTGGGGCTGGCCGACCGCTTCTTCGCGGGCGAGCCCCCCGCCCTGGACCCCGCCGTGGGCTTCGCCGGCGGCACGGGCCACTACCACGACTCCGGGATGTCCTGGGGCCCCGACGGCCGGGCGGCCCGGCCGGGGACTCCTCCCCGCACAGCCTCACCGCGGCGTCCGCCGAGGAGGCCGCCGCGCACGTCGCCGCGGCCGTGCGCGCCGTCCGCCCGCACGTGCTCGTCACCTACGACGACGACGGCGGCTACGGCCACCCCGACCACGTCCGCACGGCCGCCGTCGCGGTGCGCGGCGCGGAGCTGGCCGCCCGTCCCGGCACGGACGCGCCGGGCGGGACCGCACAGCCCTGGCGCACCCCTGTCCTGTGGGCCGTCGAGGGCGAGGCCCGGGCGGACGACCCCCGCCCGCAGGCCGCGGTGCACGGCTCCGCCGAGCGCAAGCGGGCCGCCATGGCCGCCCACGCGACCCAGCTGGTGCTCGCCGAGGACGGCAGCCGCTTCGCCCTGTCCAACGGCGTCTGGCAGTCCTTCAGCGCCCTGGAGACCTTCCGGCTGCTCGCCGGGGACCCGGGCGCCTCCGCCGAGCCGACGCGCACCGACGCCCGCCCGGCCTCGCTGCCCACCACCCTGGTGACCTCGGTCGCCGCCGGTCTCGCCGGCGCGAGCGTGGCCACGGTGCTGCACGGGGCGGTCTGGTACGCGCCCGCGGGCTGGTGGATCCCGTGGGGACTGCTCTTCGCCGCGGCCCTGCTGCTGAGCGTGTCCCTGTGGGTCGGCACCGCGACCCGCCGGGTGTGGGCCGCCGCCGTGCCCGGGCTGATCGGCTACCTCGTCTCCTGGTTCTTCGCCTACGGCGGGGACGGCTCCGTGATCGTGGTGACCGACCCGGGCACCGTGGTCGGCGTCCTGGGCCTGGCCTGGTTCGTGGTGGTGTTCGCGGTGACGATCGCCTCCGTGCTCGTCACGGGCCGCTGGGTGCGCGCCCGGCGGCGGGCGGCCGCCCCGCCCTGAGCGCC
>NZ_MKJW01000127.1:0-19194 GCF_001942375.1 Kocuria sp. CNJ-770 | reverse complement strand
AGCCGCTCGTAGCCCACCGTGGTCGACGGGATCGCACCCAGGGCCTTGCCGCAGGCCGATCCGGCCCCGTGCCCGGGAAGACCTGGACGTGGTCGGGCAACGTCAGGAACTTCTCCTTGAGCTGGCGAACATCTGCTGCGCCCGAGGAACGCGGGTGTCCACCCGCCCGGCCGCCGCCCACCCGCACGGCGCCGTGCTCCCGGACCCGGGCGCACCGCTGCCCTCCGCCGCCGAGGTGGCGGCGGCGGTGGGCCCCGCCCTCGACGGCGCCTCCGCCGGGCGGCGCTCCGTCCTGGTGGCCGACGCCCTCACCGGTGCCCCGCTGCACGAGCAGGACCCGGACACCGCCCTGGTGCCGGCCTCCAACCAGAAGCTGGTCACCCTCCTGTCGCTGCTGACCCACGCCGATCCGGGCGAGCGCCTGCGCACCGCCGTCGTCGCGGGGGAGGAGCCGGACACGGTCGTGCTCGTCGCCGGGGGCGACACCCTGCTGCGGCCCGGCCGCTCCGACCCGGACGCGGTGCAGGGCCGCGCCGGCGTGCGGACCCTGGCCCAGGACACGGCCCGCGCGCTCGTCGCCCGGGGGGCGGGCGCGCCCCGCACCGTGCGGTGGGACGCCGGGCTCTTCCCGGGCCCGGCCCTCAACGAGGCCTGGGCCGCCGGGGACGTCGCCGCCGGGCAGATCGGGCCCGTGGCCCCCATGGCGTTCTGGTCCCACCGCGTGCCGGCCGGGGACGTGGCCTCGCCCGCGCGCCCCGGAGACGCCGCGGCGGACGTCGCCGCGGTCTTCGCCGCCGAGCTGCGGGCGGCGCTCGCCGCCGAAGGGATCGCCGCCCCGCCGTTCCGGCTCGCCCCCGGACCGGCGCCCCGGGGAGCGGCCGAGCTGGCCGCGGTGGAGTCCGCCACCCTGGCCGAGCAGGCCGAGCTGATGATCCAGGACTCCGACAACCACCTCGCCGAGGTCCTGTCCCGGATCGCGGCCCGGGCCGCCGGCCACCCGGGCAGCATCACCGGCGGACGCGAGGCCGCGGCCGAGGCGCTCGCGGCCCGGGGGATCGACCCGGCGGGCCTCGTACTCTCCGACGCCTCCGGGATGTCGCTGGACAACCGCATCCCGCCCGCGCCCTCGAGCGCGTGGTGCGGGCCATGGCCGTGGACGGCACCGGCGCGCTGGCCCCGGGGGCCCGCGCGCTGCCGGTGGCCGGCGGATCCGGGACCCTCGCCGACCGGTTCGACGACGAGGCCGAGACCGCCGCCCGAGGACTGGCCCGGGCCAAGACCGGCACGCTGAACACGGTGGTCTCGCTCAGCGGCCACGTCAGCACGCGGGAGGGGCGGCTGCTGACGTTCTCGGTGGTGCTCAACGAGGTCGCCGACCCGGCCGCCGCGCGCGACGCCGCCGACCGCGCCGTGGCGGCCCTCGCCCGACTGTGACGCGCGCGCGGCGGGAGCTCCCAGGCGCGTGTGGTTGCATGAGGCCATGACCACAGCACACCGCACCCCGGAGTCCGCGGCGCCCTCGGCGGCGCCGGGGATCGTCCGCTGGGACCTCGCCGCCGCCGCCGCCGCACGAATCACCCCGCCGGGGCCGAAGCTGTCCGCCGGAGCCAAGCAGGCCGCGGTCGCGTCGATGCGCCGCCACGCCGAGGCGTCCGTGGACCACGTGCACCGCATCACCGGACTGGAGGCCGCCCGGGACCTGAGGGACTCCACGGTCCTGGTGGTGGACCGCGCCGGGTGGGCCCGCGCGAACGCCCAGACCTTCCAGCTGCTCATGGAGCCGGCGGTGGAGGCGCTGCGCCGCCGCCGCCCGGAGCAGTTCGGCGCCGCCGCCACCGCCCTCGGCGGAACGGCCACGGCCATGGAGATGGCCGCGGTGCTGGGCTTCCTCTCGTCGAAGGTCCTCGGCCAGTACGACCCCTACGCGGGACTGGTCTCCGCCCTCGCCGCTCAGCGCCATCCCGGCGGGCGGCTGATGCTCGTGGCCCCCAACATCCTGACCGTGGAGCGGGAGCTCAACGTGGAGCCCGAGGACTTCCGGCTGTGGGTCTGCCTGCACGAGCAGACCCACCGGGTCCAGTTCGCCGCGGCGCCGTGGCTGCGCGCGCACATGATGGAGCAGATCGACGAGCTCGCCGACTCGCTCATGGGCCAGGCCGAGACGCTGGGCGCCCGGCTCACGGAGGCCGTCCGGTCCCTGCCGGGACGGGCCGCCGGCCGCGGGGAGCCCCAGCCCTCCCTGGGCGTGGTGGGCCTGCTGATGGGCCGGCGGGAGCGGGAGGTGCTCTCCCACCTCACCGCCGTGATGAGCCTGCTCGAGGGGCATGCCAACTTCGTGATGGACGGGGTGGACGCCTCGGTGGTGCCCACCGTCAAGACGATCCGGCGGCGCTTCGAGCGCCGCTCGGAGCTGCAGGGCAGCCTGGACCGCTTCGTCCGGCGCCTGCTCGGCATGGACGCGAAGATGCGCCAGTACAGCGACGGACAGCGCTTCGTCTCCGCCGTGGTGCGGGCCGTGGGTCTCGAGGAGTTCAACCGGATCTGGGAGGCCCCGGAGCACCTGCCCACGGAGGCCGAGATCCACGCCCCGGAGCGATGGATCGAGCGCGTCCTGGGTGCCGCCGCACCGCGGCGCTGAGCCCACCGCGCCCACGGCGCCGGAAAATGTGCTAGACGTCGCCGACCCCGCGCTGACATGCAGTTTCATCGAGTTTTCGGGGTGCGCGGACCGGCGCGGCGGCAGCGGTCACAGGCCGACACGCGGTAGGTGAGGATCACCTTTGTGTGACAGTATTTTTACGTGAGCACAGAGAATATCGAACAGCAGGTCAAGCTGTACGGCCAGCCCCTGTCGGAGCGCTTCGGCACCGTGGTGCAGGCCTACGGCATCACGCAACGGCGCCTGGCCGAGGTCCTGGGCCTGTCCGCCCCCATGCTGTCACAGCTCAACAGCGGCCGCCGGATCAAGATCGGCAACCCCGCGGTCTACGAGCGCCTCGTGATGCTGGAGCAGCGCATCGGCACCCCGGACATCGAGGAGACGCTCTCCGCGGTGGAGGCCTCGCAGCCGGTGCTGTCGACCACGCAGATCCAGGCCGGCATCCACAGCGAGACCAACGCCGTGGCCGCCCTGGCCCACGTGGTCCCGCAGCGGGAGCTGGAGGCCGCCCTCGACCTGCTGGGCGACACCGCACCGACCCTGGCCAAGGTCGTGCGCCTGGCCGTGCGGGAGGCCCAGAACCAGCAGGCCGCGAGCGCCCGCGAGGACGCCCGCCGGTGACCCAGTTCGCCCGCCGCGGCCGGCTGTCCCCGGACGTCGCCGCGGGGCGACGCCGTGTGCTCGCCGCCGTCCGGGAGCACGCCCCCCCGACCCGGTCGGGACCCCCGCTCGTGCTGGTCGCCTGCAGCGGAGGGCCGGACTCCCTCGCCCTGGCCGCCGTGGCGGCCCACTTCGCCCGCCGCGGCACGCTGCGCGTGGGCGGGGTGGTGGTGGACCACCGCCTCCAGGAGGGCTCCGCCGCGGTGGCCGAGCGCACCGCGCGCACCCTCGAGGACCTGGGGCTGGCCCCCGTCGTCGTCACCGCCGTGACCGTGCACCCGGGCGGCGGCGGACCGGAGATGGCCGCCCGCACCGCCCGCTACGCGGGGATCGCGGAGGTCGTGGCGCGCACGGGCGCGGACGCCGTGCTGCTCGGGCACACCCTCGACGACCAGGCCGAGTCGGTGCTGCTGGGCCTCGCCCGCGGCTCCGGAACCCGCTCCCTCGCCGGGATGCCCCCGGCGCGCGAGCTCGACGGCGTGACCTACCTCCGGCCCTTCCTCGACCTCTCCCGCGAGCAGGCCCGGCAGATCTGCGCGGCGGAGCAGCTCGAGCCCTGGCACGACCCCACGAACCGGGACACGTCCCTGATGCGCGCCCGGGTCCGCCACCGGGTGCTCCCGCTGCTGGAGGAGGAGCTCGGGCCCGGCCTCGCCCGCGCCCTGGCCCGCTCCGCGGCGATCCTGGGCCCGGACGCCGACTACCTCGACGGCGCCGCCCGGGAGCTGCTCGAGCGGGCCCGGGCCGCCGCCCCCGAGCCGCCGGGTGCGCTGGCCCTGGACCTGGCGACCCTGCGGGCGGCCCACCCCGCGCTGCGGCGCCGCGCCCTGTCCGCGGCCGTGGTCGCCGCCGGCGGGGAGACCCCCGCCCACGAGCGCCTCGGCGCGCTCGACGCCTTCGCCGAGGAGCACGGGGCCGCGGGGCCCGTGCAGATGGCGGGTAAGGTGTCCGTGTGGCGCCGCCGCCCGCCGGCAGGCACCCGTGGTCCGGGACACCTGGAGCTCGTCCGCCCGCGCACCGCGGCCGGGGCGGGCGCCGCCGGCCCGCATCCGATTGACGCATCACACGAGGAGCGCCGTGAAGGCTGAGGACGTCCAGGGGGACCTCACCGAGGTCCTGTTCAGCAAGGAAGAGATCGAGGCGAAGATCGCCGAACTGGCGGCGGCCGTCGACGCCGACTACCAGGGGCGGGACGTGCTGCTCGTGGGCGTGCTCAAGGGCGCGGTCATGGTCATGGCCGATCTGTGCCGGGCGCTCCAGGGCCAGTACCCCATGGACTGGATGGCGGTGTCCTCCTACGGCTCGGGTACCAAGTCCTCCGGGGTGGTGCGCATCCTCAAGGACCTCGACACCGACCTCTCGGGGCGCGACGTCCTGATCGTCGAGGACATCATCGACTCGGGGCTGACCCTGTCCTGGCTGCGCGCGAACCTGGAGTCCCGCCGCGCCGCCTCCGTGGAGGTCTGCGCGCTGCTGCGCAAGCCGGAGGCCGCGAAGACCTCCATCGACGTCAAGTACGTCGGCTGGGACATCCCCAACGAGTTCGTGGTCGGCTACGGGCTGGACTACGACGAGAAGTACCGCAACCTCGACTGCATCGCCACGCTCGCCCCGCACGTCTACGCGTGAGCCGAGTGCCCGGCGCGCGTGCGCCGGGCACTCCCGCCCGCCCGCGTCCGAGCCGGCTGTCCGCTGACAGGGAACTCCCGGCCCGTTCCGGGGGAGACCCGCCGCGCGGGCTGTACATTGAAGGTCTGCGTCCCCTGGACCCCCGGCCCTCGGGCGGGCCCCGGCTCGAGGGGCCCGGACAACCATCCACGGGAGGATCAGCGGCTTGGCCACGGCGAAAAAACCCAACAACTTCTTCAGAGGACCCTGGTTCTGGGTCCTTCTGGCCGTTCTGGTCCTCTTCCCCGTCGTGGGCTCCCTCACGACCGGCGCCGGCAACCGTGTGGACACCAATGTCGGGCTGCAGCTGCTGCGCGACGGGCAGGCCTCCGAGGCCAAGATCTACGACGGCCAGCAGAAGGTCGAGCTCCAGCTCGAGGAGGACCTCAGCCTCGACGGCCGTGACCTGGGGCGCAACGTCGAGTTCTACTACGTCACCCCGCGCGGCGAGGAGGTCGTCGACGCGATGAACGCGGCCGACCTCGAGGGCTTCACGGACCAGCCGGTCGAGTCCAACTGGTTCACCAGCCTGCTCGGCTTCCTCCTGCCGTTCCTGATCATCCTGGCCATCTTCTGGTTCGTCTTCTCCCGGATGCAGGGCGGCGGCTCGCAGGTGATGCGCTTCGGCCGCTCCCGGGCCAAGATGTTCGACAAGGACAACCCCACGGTGACCTTCGCCGACGTCGCCGGGCCGACGAGGCCGTCCAGGAGCTCGACGAGATCAAGCAGTTCCTGGTGGAGCGCGACCGCTTCACCGCCCTCGGCGCGAAGGTCCCCAAGGGCGTGCTGCTCTACGGCCCGCCCGGCACCGGCAAGACCCTGCTCGCCCGGGCCGTGGCCGGGGAGGCCGGGGTGCCCTTCTTCTCCATCTCCGGCTCCGACTTCGTCGAGATGTTCGTGGGCGTGGGCGCCTCCCGCGTCCGCGACCTGTTCCAGCAGGCGAAGGAGAACGCCCCCGCGATCATCTTCGTGGACGAGATCGACGCCGTGGGCCGCCAGCGCGGAGCCGGCATGGGCGGCGGCAACGACGAGCGGGAGCAGACCCTCAACCAGCTCCTGGTCGAGATGGACGGCTTCGACGCCACCACCAACGTCATCCTCATCGCCGCCACCAACCGCCCGGACGTCCTCGACCCGGCGCTGCTGCGCCCGGGCCGCTTCGACCGGCAGATCGGCGTGGAGGCCCCCGACATGAAGGGCCGCCTGCAGATCCTGCGGGTGCACGCCCAGGGCAAGCCGCTGGCGGACAACGTGGACCTCCCCGGCGTGGCCAAGCGCACCCCGGGCTTCACGGGCGCCGAGCTCGCCAACGTGATGAACGAGGCGGCGCTGCTCACCGCCCGGTCCCACGCCCAGCTCATCGACGACCGCGCCGTGGACGAGGCGATCGACCGCGTCATCGCCGGACCGCAGAAGCGCAGCCGGATCATGAAGGAGCTCGAGCGCAAGGTCACCGCCTACCACGAGGGCGGGCACGCGCTCGTGGCCGCGGCCCTGCGCAACACGGACCCGGTCACCAAGATCACGATCCTGCCCCGGGGCCGCGCGCTGGGCTACACCATGGTCATGCCCCTGGACGACAAGTACTCGACCACCCGCAACGAGCTGCTCGACCAGATGGCCTACGCCATGGGCGGGCGGGCCGCCGAGGAGATCGTCTTCCGGGATCCCTCCACCGGCGCCTCCAACGACATCCAGAAGGCCACCGACACCGCGCGCAAGATGGTCACCCAGTACGGGATGAGCGCCCGCGTGGGCTCCATCAAGCTGGGCGGGGACAGCTCCGAGCCGTTCCTGGGCCGCGACGCCGCCGGCGGGGGCCGGGAGTACTCCGAGCACACCGCCGCCCTCGTGGACGAGGAGGTGCGGGCGCTGCTCGACCAGGCCCACGACGAGGCCCACCAGATCCTGATGGACAACCGTCCCGTCCTGGACCGCCTCGCCCTGGAGCTGCTCGAGAAGGAGACGCTGAACGAGGCGCAGGTCGCGGAGATCTTCCACGACATCCGCAAGCGGGACCTGCGCCCGGTGTGGCTGTCCAAGGACACCCGCCCGCTCTCGGAGGACCCGCCGGTGGTCACCCAGGCCGAGCGCGAGGAGGCCCGGCGGATCCACGCCCAGGACCCCGCGACGCTGGCCCCCCAGGACCAGGCGGCCGCCGCGAAGCCGGAGCACCCCCTGGAGGTCCCCGAGCGCGGCCACTCCGTGCCGCCGGGGGAGGGCGCCGGGTCCTCGAGCAGCGCCGGCACCGCCCCGGGCGCCGGCACCGACTGAGCCGGGCCTAGGATGGAGCGACAGCCGGTCGCGTCCGCCGATCCCCGTCGCGTCCGGCAGACCCGGCAGACCCCGAAGGAGGGCGCGTTGCCCCACGAGGCCCACACGCACACGCACGACCTGGCCGCGGAGGCCTTCGAGCCGCCCTATCCCGATCCCGCCCCCGCGCTCGAGGCCGGGGCCGGGGCGGTCGACCAGCCCCGCGTGGCCGCGGCCGTCCGGGAGCTGCTGCTCGCGATCGGCGAGGACCCCGACCGGGACGGCCTGCAGGGCACCCCCGGACGGGTCGCCCGGGCGTACGCGGAGATGTTCGCGGGCCTGCACCAGGACCCCGCCGAGATCCTCGGGACGACCTTCGACATCGGCCACTCGGAGATGGTGCTGGTCAAGGACATCCCGTTCTACTCCACGTGCGAGCACCACCTCGTGCCCTTCCACGGCCACGCGCACGTGGGCTACATCCCCGGCCACGACGGCATGGTCACCGGGCTGAGCAAGCTGGCCCGGCTGGTGGACCTCTTCGCCCGCCGCCCGCAGGTGCAGGAGCGGCTCACCACCCAGATCGTCGAGGCGATCGTGGAGCACCTGAAGCCCGCCGGCGTGATCGTGGTGGTCGAGTGCGAGCACCTGTGCATGTCGATGCGCGGGGTGCGCAAGCCCGGGGCGAAGACCGTCACCTCGGCCGTGCGCGGCCAGCTGCGCGAGCCCGCCACCCGAGCCGAGGCCATGAGCCTCATCCTGGGGCGCTGAGCCGGTGACCACGACCACCCGCACCGCGCACGGGGCCCTCGGCTGGGGCTCCTTCGAGGACCTGCCCAGTGGCCGGACCCTGGTCATGGGCGTCCTCAACGTCACCCCCGACTCCTTCAGCGACGGCGGGGAGCACGCCGGTCACGAGGCGGCGATCGCCCACGGGATGCGGCTGCTCGCCGAGGGCGCCGACGTCCTCGACGTCGGAGGGGAGTCCACCCGCCCGGGCTCGGAGCGGATCACCCCCGCCGAGGAGCAGCGCCGGATCCTGCCCGTGGTGGAGGCCCTCGCAGCGGCGGGGGCGGTGCTCAGCGTCGACACCCTCCACGCCGCCACGGCCGCGGCGGTGCTCGACGCCGGGGCGCACCTCGTCAACGACGTCTCGGGCCTGTCCGTGACCCCGGCGATGGTCGAGGTCGTCGCCGAGCGGCAGGCGCCCTACGTGCTCACGCACGCCCGGGGCACCCCGGCGACCATGGACGGGCTGGCCGACTACGACGACGTCGTCGACGAGGTCCTGGCCGAGCTGGAGACCCTGCGGGACCGGCTGGTCGCCGCCGGCGTGGCCCCCGAGCGGATCGTGCTGGACCCCGGACTGGGCTTCGCCAAGCGCGGGGCGCAGAACTGGGCGCTGCTGCGCGCGCTGCCGCGCTTCACCGCCACGGGCCACCGGGTCCTGGTGGGCGCCTCCCGCAAGCGCTTCCTCGGCGCTCTGCTCGAGACGGACGGCGAGGCCCGGCCCGCGGCCGGGCGCGACACCGCCAGCGCGGCGGTCAGCGCCCTCTCGGCCCACGCGGGCGCGTGGGCCGTGCGGGTGCACGACGTGCGCGCGAGCGCCGACGCCGTGGCCGTCGCGCACGCGTGGCTCGGCACCGAGCCGGCGGTCCTGCGCCCCGGCGCCGCCCGGCGGCCGCGACCGGGGGAGGGGCCCGATGAGCCGCCTGCCCCGCGAGGAGGCCGAGGGCGGGCGCTGCGCGCCGGGGACCGGGCCGGCCGCCAGCACGTGCCGGCGGCCCCGCCGCGCGTGCCCGACCGCCGGGACCGGATCAACCTGCTGGGCATCGGCGCCGTGGGCTACCACGGGGTCCTGGACCAGGAGAAGCGCAGCGGGCAGCCGTTCTTCGTGGACCTCGTGATGTACCTGGACCTCTCCCGGGCCGGGGCCGAGGACGACGTCGCGCTGACCGCTCACTACGGCGAGGTCGCCGAGGAGGTGCGGGACATGGTGATCGGCCCGAGCGTGAACCTGCTCGAGACCCTCGCCGACCGCATCGCCCGCCGCCTGCTCGAGCGCTTCCCCCTCGAGGCGGTGGAGGTCACGGTGCACAAGCCGAAGGCCCCCATCGAGGTGACCTTCTCCGACGTGTCCGTGACGATCTACCGGGAGCGCTGACGTGGCCACCCTGGCGGTCCTCGCCCTCGGCGCCAACCTCGGCGACCGGGAGGACACCCTGCGCCGGGCCGCCCTCGAGCTCGCCGCCCACCCCCGGATCACCCTGGTCCGGAGCTCGCCCGTGGTGCGCTCCAAGCCGGTCGGCGGCCCGCCGGACCAGGGCGACTACCTCAACGCGGTGGTCGAGGTGGACACGGACCTGAGCCCCTTCGCCCTGCTCCGGGCCTGCCAGGAGATCGAGCAGCTCCACCACCGCACCCGGACGCAGCGGTGGGGACCGCGGACCCTGGACATCGACATCGTCGTCTACGGCGAGCTGCGCCTCGACGAGCCGGAGCTGACCGTCCCGCACCTGCGCGCCGCCACGCGGGCGTTCGTGCTGGTGCCCTGGGCGCTGATGGACCCCGCCGCGACCCTCGAGGGACGCCGGGTGGCCGATCTGGCCCGCGAGGCCGAGGACCTCGGCGGCCTGGGCCCGGACACCGTGCCGCTGCTGCCCGCCGGGCCCGGCGGCGAGGACCGGGACTGAGGAGGCCGCGCCGTGCACGTGCTCACCGTCCCCGCCCTGCTGCTGTGCGCCGCCGCCGCCGGAGCCCTCGGCTGGACCGCCAACCGGCTCTCCACGGGGGCGGGCGGGCCGCTGCTGATCCTGCCGTGGGTCTCGCTCGCGGCCGTCGCGGCCGCCGCCGTGGCCCTGCTCGTGCTGGGCGTGCGGGTCAAGCACTACCAGGAGGGCGCGCACCCGGAGCGCTTCGACCCCCTGGTGGCGGCCCGCACCGCCGCCGGCGCGCAGGCGGCGGCCTGGGCGGGGGCCGTGCTCACCGGCTGGCACGCCGCCATCGCCGTCGACCAGCTCGCCCTGCTCTCGGTGCGGTCCGAGCAGGGGCCGCTGTGGGCGTGCCTGGCCCACGCCGCGGCGGGACTGGTCCTCGCCGTCGTCGGCTGGGTCGTGGAGGGCTTCTGCAAGCTCCCGCCGGACGATCCCGAGGCCGAGGCGACGCCGAGTACGGTAGGGGACGGCAGAAGGAGCTCCCCGAGGGAGAAGGTGGTTATGCCCGAGAGATCCCCGAACGGCGCCGTGCGCGGCCCCGCGGACGGGACGCCCGGTGACCCGGTCCCGCTGAGCAACCGGGCGATCGACCCCGACGGGCTCGTGTGGACCCGGGTCTCCCCCCGGCACGTCACGGTGACCGTGCTGTCCGGGCTGGCGGGCACCGTGTTCTGGCTCGCGGTGGTCGGGTGGCCCGCGGTGCTGGCCGGCACGGGCATCTGGTCCGGGGCCCCGCTGGGCTGGCTGCTGCTGCCGCCGGCGGTGGTCCTGGTGATCGGACTGCTCTCCGTGCTCCTGGCCCCCCGGCGGGTGCGGGCGATCGGCTACGCCGAGCGCGGGGAGGACCTGCTCGTGCGCCGCGGGCTGCTCTACCAGCGGGTCACCGTCATCCCCTACGGCCGGATGCAGTACGTGGACGTGTCGGTCTCGCCGCTGCAGCGCAGCTTCGGGCTGGCCACCGTGAAGCTGCACACCGCCGCCGTCGGCAGCCACGCGGAGATCCCGGGGGTCGAGCACGCCGAGGCGTCGCGGCTGCGCGAGCGGCTCACCGCGCGCGGCGAGGCCCTCCTGGCGGGCCTGTGAGCGCCGCCCCTGATCCCGTCCCGGCGCCCGCCCCGGCCGATCCGTGGCACCGGGTCCATCCGCTGACCCCGGTGGTCAAGGGGTGGCTGGCGATCCTCGTGCTCGCGGGCGGCTTCGTCAACATCGTGCTCGACGACCTCGTGAGCGCCTACTTCGGCGGCCGGGACTCCCCGGCCCCGGACTTCGACCCCGGCCGGGTGGACACCGTGTTCTGGTGGGTCCTGGCCGGGATCGTGCTGCTCGTGCTCCTGGTGGCGGGCGCCGTCGTGCTCGTCGCCTGGTGGTTCACCCGCTACCAGGTGACGCCCGAGCACGTGCGGGTGCGCTCCGGGGTGCTCTTCCGCCAGGAGCGCCAGGCCCGCCTGGACCGGGTGCAGGCCATCGACATCCACCGGCCCTTCCTGCCCCGCCTGCTGGGCCTGGCCGAGCTGAAGTTCGAGGTGGCCGACGCCGGGCAGTCCGCGGTGTCCTTGTCCTACCTTACGCACGACCGGGCCCGCGCGCTGCGCGGCGAGCTGCTGGGCCGGCTCGGACTGGCCGCCGCCCGGGAGGCCCCGCCGGCGCGGACCCCGCGGCCGGTCCCGGCGGCCTGCCGGGGCGCCCGCGCGGCGTCCCGCGCCGTGGGCGGCCACCGGCGACGAGGAGCGCCCGGTGCTCGCGGTGCCCGTGCCCCGGCTGCTCGGCTCCGTGCTCGCCTCCGGCTCCGCCGTGGTCCTGGCCGCCCTGCTCGTCGCCGCCCCGGTGGCGCTCGTGCTCGACCCCGTGGCAGGGCCGGCGGTGCTCGCGGCCTGGCTGCCCGGGCTGATCAGCTTCGGGGCGGTGGCCTACCGCCGCTTCGAGCAGGGCTACCGCTTCCGGCTGCTGCGCATCCCCGAGGGCATGCGCGTGCGCTACGGACTGTTCAGCGTCCGCTCCCAGACGGTGCCCACCGGGCGGATCCAGGCAGTGGGGGTGGACCAGCCGCTGCTGTGGCGGCCCTTCGGCTGGTACCGGATCCGGGTCAACGTGGCCGGCTACGGTCCCGCCGCGGGGGAGAGCGACGCCATGCGCTCCACCCTGCTGCCCGTCGGCACCCTGCCGGAGGTGCGCACGGTCCTGCACCTGGCCCTGCCCGGCGCCCGGGACGGGGACCTCACGGCCCTGCTCGGGGAAGGACTGCACGGCCTCGGCGCGCAGGGCCGCTACACCACCTCCCCGCGCCGGGCGCGGTGGCTCGACCCCCTGGTGCACCGCCGCACCGGCTTCGCGGCGACGGAGGACGTGCTCGCCGTCCGGTCGGGCCGGCTGAGCCGCCGCACCGACGTCCTGCCGCACGAGAAGACCCAGTCCGTGGCCGTGTCCCAGGGCCCGCTCGAACGTGCCCTGGGACTCGCGGACGTCCAGCTGCACTCGACCCCCGGGCCGGTGACCGTGGCCGTGGCGCACCTCGACACCGGGGACGCCCGGGCCCTGGCGGCCGCCCAGGCCGCGCACGCCGCCGGGGCCCGTAGACTGGCCGACGCCCCGCGCCACCCCCGAACCCCCCTGCAGGAGAGAGCATGACCCGTCCCTCGGACCGCCCCGGACGCCTCGGGGTGGGGATCGTCAGCGCCGGCAAGGTGGGCGCCGTCCTCGGCGCGGCGCTGCGCGCGGCCGGGCACGCCGTGGTCGGGGTCAACGCGGTCTCGGAGGCCAGCCGGGACCGGGCCGAGGCCCTCCTCCCGGACGTGCCCGTCCTGGACGTGCCCGCCGTCCTGGACCGGGCCGAGCTCGTGCTGCTCGCCGTGCCCGACGACGAGCTGCCCGGTCTCGTGCAGGGCCTCGCCGACGCGCAGCTGTGGCAGGCCGGGCAGCTCGTGGTGCACACCGCCGGACGCTGGGGCACCGGTGTCCTCGACCCCGCCCGCCGGCTGGGGGCCATCCCGCTGGCCGTCCACCCGGCGATGACCTTCACGGGACTGAGCCTGGACCTCGCCCGGCTGAGCGACTGTTCGTTCGGGATCACCGCCCCGGCGCCGGTGCTGCCCATCGCCCAGGCGCTCGTGGTGGAGATGGGGGCCGAGCCGGTGGTCGTCGCCGAGGCCGACCGCCCGCTCTACCACGCCGCCCTCGCCCACGGCGCCAACCACCTGATGACCGTCGCCGGGCAGTCGATGCAGGTGCTGCGCGACATCGGCGTGGAGCACCCGGACCGGATGCTCGGGCCCCTGCTGCGCGCGACCCTCGACAACGCCCTGGCCTCGGGGGAGTCGGCGCTGACCGGCCCCGTCGCCCGCGGGGACGCGGGCACCGTGGCCGCCCACCGCGGGGCCCTGGACGAGTACGCCCACGGGCACCAGGGCGACGACGTCCTGCTGGCCTACCTGGACCTCGCCCGCGTCACCGCCCGCCGCGCCCTGGACCGCGGTCTGCTCGACCGCCCCCGCTACGACGCCGTGCTGGCGGCCCTCGACCTCACCGACGGAAGGGACACCCCGTGACCACCTCCACCACCCCCCGCGTCTGCCGGGGCATCGGGGAGTTCCGCGCCGCCCTCGCCGAGCGCCTCGCCGCGGTGCCCGGCGAGGCGTCGCTGGGGCTGGTGCCCACCATGGGGGCGCTGCACGAGGGGCACGCCCACCTGGTGCGCCTCGCGCGGGAGGAGAACGCCGTGGTCGCGGTCTCGATCTTCGTCAACCCGCTCCAGTTCGGCCCGGACGAGGACCTCGAGCGCTATCCGCGCACCCTCGAGGCCGACCTCGAGCTGCTCGCCCGGTGCGGGGCCGACCTCGTGTTCGCCCCCGCCGTGGAGCAGATGTACCCCGACGGCGAGCCGCTGGTGCGGGTGACCGCGGGGCCGCTGGGTGCCGTGCTCGACGGCGCCAGCCGGCCGGGGCACTTCGACGGCGCGCTCACGGTGGTCAACAAGCTGCTCAACATCACCGCCCCGCCCGGACCGGCTCCCTTCCGGGCCTACTTCGGGGAGAAGGACGCCCAGCAGCTGCTGCTGATGCGCCGGATGGTCGCCGACTTCGACCTGCCGGTCACCGTCCGCCCCGTGCCCATCGTGCGCGACGCCGACGGCCTGGCCCTGTCCTCGCGCAACCGCTACCTCGACGCCGGCCAGCGGCACGCGGCGCTCGTGCTCCCGGCCACCCTGCGGGCGCTCGCGGCCGGGGAGCTGGACCTCGACGCCGCCCGCGCCCGGATCGACGCCGAGGACCAGGTCCGGCTCGACTACCTCGTCGTCGTCGACCCCCGCACGCTGGCGCCCGTGGCGCCCGCTCCCGGGGCCCTCGCCCTCGTCGCGGCGCACGTGGGCGCCACACGGCTGATCGACAACCTGTCCCTCTGAGGTCCCCTGCGCGGACCCCGGGGAGGGATTTGACCCCCGCGATATCCTGGACCACTGTGACCAACGCGCAGAACACCACCCCGACCGTCCAGGACCAGGCCGCCGAGCAGGCCGAGCTCTCCGAGCAGATGCAGTTCCGGCTCGCCAAGCGCGCCCGGCTGCTCGAGTCCGGCCGGGAGGCCTACCCCGTGGGCGTGGAGCGCACGCACACCCTGGCCCAGGTCCGGCAGGCCCACGGCCACCTGGAGCCCGGCGAGGAGACCGGGCAGTTCGTGGGCGTGGCCGGGCGCGTGGTGTTCGTGCGCAACACCGGCAAGCTGTGCTTCGCGACCCTCCAGGAGGGCGACGGCACCCGCCTGCAGGTCATGCTCTCCCTCGCGAAGGTGGGCGAGGAGTCCCTGGCCGAGTGGAAGCAGCTCGTGGACCTCGGCGACTTCGTGGCCGTCCACGGCGAGGTCGTGGCCTCCCGCCGCGGCGAGCTGTCCGTCATGGCCGACGCCTGGTCCATGGCCTCGAAGGCCCTGCGGCCCCTGCCCACGCTGCACAACGAGCTCAACGACGAGACCCGGGTGCGCCGGCGCTACCTCGACCTCATCGTCCGGCCCGAGGCCCGCGACGTCGTGGTGAAGCGGGCGCGGATCATCCAGACGGTGCGCAACGTCCTGGTCGAGCGCGGCTACGTGGAGATCGAGACGCCCATCCTGCAGCTGGTGCACGGCGGGGCGAGCGCCCGGCCGTTCGAGACCCATCTGAACGCCTTCGACCAGGACATGACCCTGCGCATCGCCACGGAGCTCTACCTCAAGCGCGCCGTGGTGGGCGGGATCGAGCGGGTCTTCGAGATCGGCCGGGTCTTCCGCAACGAGGGCGTCGACTCCTCGCACAGCCCGGAGTTCACCACCCTGGAGGCCTACGAGGCCTACGCCGACCAGTTCACGATGGCCGAGCGGATCCAGGAGATCATCCTCGCGTGCGCCGACGCCCTGGGCGTGGACACGATCGAGACCGAGCGGGGCACGATCGACCTGCGCGGACCGTGGCGCTGGCTCTCGGTGTACCCCGCGCTGTCCGAGGCCGTGGGCCGGACGATCACCCCGCGGACGCCCGTGGAGGAGCTCCGCCGGGTCGCCGAGGAGCACGAGGTCGCCGTGGACCCGGCCTGGGACGCGGAGAAGCACGTCCTCGAGCTGTTCGGGGAGATCGTGGAGCCCACGCTGCTCCAGCCGACCTTCGTGTGCGACTACCCGCCCACGGCGCAGCCGCTGGCCCGTCAGCACCGCTCCGAGCACGGGCTGATCGAGGCCTGGGACCTCATCATCGGCGGCATGGAGCGCGGCACCGCCTTCTCCGAGCTGATCGACCCGGTGGTGCAGCGGGAGCGGCTCACCGAGCAGTCCCGCCGCGCCGCCGCCGGTGACGCCGAGGCCATGCGCCTGGACGAGGACTTCCTGCGCGCCCTCGAGCACGGCGCCCCGCCCATGGGCGGGCTGGGCCTGGGCCTGGACCGGCTGATCATGCTGTTCACCGACCTCGGGATCCGGGAGACCATCCTGTTCCCCCTCATGAAGCCGGAGCAGGACTGAGCCCGTCCGCGGGCCCTCAGCCTCCGTCCAGACCGTCCCGGGAGAATCGCCCCATGGAATACCTCGTGGTCCTGCTGCCCTCCATCAGCGTCGGCATCATCTTCTGGCTGGTCCTGCGGTCGATCCTCCGCGGCGACCGGAGCGAGCGCGCCGCCGAGTCCCGCTCCCAGGAGGACGCGCAGCGCTGGTACGAGCAGATCCGGGAGCGCGACGGCGCCGATGTGCCCTTCGGCCACCGGCGGCGCCGCGGGCGCGGCACGCCGCGCTGACCCGCCGCTCTCCGTCCGCGGCGCCCGGGGGCCTTTCCGATGAATTCGGATCGGTGCCGGGTTTCTTCGCCGAGTTTCCCCGGGAATCCCACCGGAACTTATCCCCTTTTTCGTGCTGACGAATTGTGCCGCGAAATTGTAGGATAAAGTCGGCACCGGGAACACGAGTTCCCGGTGCCGGCCGGAATTCATGATCCGGGCCTACCGTTCCGGCACGGGGGAATCAGCAGCAGTTCAGGTCGTGCCGGACCGGCACGACCTCAGCAGGACGAACGCCGAAAGGCGGAGGAGAGTTTCAGCCATGGCACAGACCGTGAAGATCATTCTCGAGGACGACCTCGACGGCGGACCGGCCGAGGAGACCGTCCGCTTCGGGCTGGACGGGACCCAGTACGAGATCGATCTCTCCGAGGAGAACGCCGCGAAGCTGCGCGACGCCGTGCGGCCCTTCATCGCCAAGGCCCGGCGGGCCCAGAGCAAGCAGTCCCCGAAGCAGGCACGCTCCGGCGGCGCCCGCCCCACCGGCAGGTCCAACCCGGACACCGCCGCGATCCGGCAGTGGGCCCGGGAGAACGACCTCCCGGTCTCCGACCGCGGCCGCATCCACCAGGACGTGCAGAAGGCGTACTACGACGCCCACCAGTGAGCGGCTCCGCACCGGTGCCCGGGAAACCACCCGGCGCCGGTGCGGACACCAGCAGGAGGGGCCGGGATTCCGGCCCCTCCTTTTGTGTTCGGCCGGAGTTCCGCCACGGCCCCGCCATAACGCCGTCATAACACCGCCATAACCCTGCTCTAACTCCGGCAGCTCTCCGGCGGCATTCCCTGCGGGCGCGTTCTGCGGGCGCCGCGTCCGTTCTGCGCCGGGCCGGGGATATTTCCGCGCACGGATCCCGCCCTGCCGCCGGAATAGCCGGGGGCCGGTGCGGGGGCACGGGCGCCGTAATTGCGTCGGTGACCTGCGCTTTCGGTGGTGCGGACGCAAATGCCGATATCGGCCGGGCCTTTTCCGCGGCGCGGGCCGGACCCGTGCCGGCGGGCCGTCTCGCCGGTGGCGAACAGCCCCCCGATCGGGCTCCCGGGTGCGTAGCATCGTCTGCAGACATCGACTGAGGAGTATCCATGTTCGAACGCTTCACCGACCGCGCCCGCCGGGTCGTGGTGCTGGCCCAGGAAGAGGCCAGGATGCTCAACCACAACTACATCGGCACCGAGCACCTGCTGCTCGGGCTGATCCACGAGGGCGAGGGAGTGGCCGCCAAGCGCTCGACTCGATGGGCATCACCCTCACCGGCGCCCGCGAGCAGGTCCAGGACATCATCGGCCCGGGCCAGCAGGCCCCGTCCGGGCACATCCCCTTCACCCCGCGCGCCAAGAAGGTCCTCGAGCTCTCCCTGCGCGAGGCCCTCCAGCTCGGCCACAACTACATCGGCACCGAGCACATCCTGCTGGGCATCATCCGCGCCGGCGAGGGCGTGGCCGCGCAGGTGCTGACCAAGCTCGGCGCGGAGCCGCAGAAGGTGCGCTCCACCGTGCTGGAGCTGATCTCCGGCTACCAGGGCGGCGGGACCCCCGAGAAGGAGGGCGCCGGCGTGCGCTCGGCCGGGCAGTCCGAGGGCACCCCCGCCGGGTCGGCGGTGCTGGACCAGTTCGGCCGCAACCTCACCGCGGCCGCCCGCGAGGGCAAGCTGGACCCGGTCATCGGGCGCTTCCGCGAGATGGAGCGCGTGATGCAGATCCTCTCCCGGCGCACCAAGAACAACCCGGTGCTGATCGGCGAGCCCGGCGTCGGCAAGACCGCGGTGGTCGAGGGCCTGGCCCAGGCCATCGTGCGCGGCGACGTCCCCGAGACCCTCAAGGACAAGCACCTCTACACCCTGGACCTCGGCTCCCTCGTGGCGGGCTCCCGCTACCGCGGTGACTTCGAGGAGCGGCTCAAGAAGGTGCTCAAGGAGATCCGCACCCGCGGGGACATCATCCTGTTCATCGACGAGATCCACACCCTCGTCGGCGCCGGCGCGGCCGAGGGCGCGATCGACGCCGCGTCGATCCTGAAGCCCATGCTCGCCCGCGGGGAGCTGCAGACCATCGGCGCGACCACGCTCGACGAGTACCGCAAGCACATCGAGAAGGACGCCGCCCTGGAGCGCCGCTTCCAGCCGATCCAGGTGGACGAGCCCTCCGAGGCGCACGCCGTGGAGATCCTCAAGGGCCTGCGCGACAAGTACGAGGCCCACCACCGCGTCTCCATCTCGGACGAGGCCCTCGAGGCCGCCGTCCACCTGGCGGCCCGGTACATCTCCGACCGCTTCCTCCCGGACAAGGCGATCGACCTGATCGACGAGGCCGGCGCCCGGCTGCGGATCAAGCGGATGACCGCTCCGCCGGAGATCAAGGAGCTCGACGACCGCATCATTGAGGTGAAGCGGCTCAAGGAGGCCGCCATCGACGGCCAGGACTACGAGAAGGCCGCCTCGCTGCGCGACACCGAGCAGAAGCTCATCGCCGAGCGCGACGACAAGGACCGGGCCTGGCGCGAGGGCGGTGACGAGCTCGCCGAGGTGACCCCCGAGGTCATCTCCGACGTGCTCTCCGCCTCCACCGGGGTGCCCGTGTACAAGCTCACCGAGGAGGAGACGGGCCGTCTCCTGCACATGGAGGACGAGCTGCACAAGCGCATCATCGGCCAGGACGACGCCATCAAGGCGCTGTCCCGCTCGATGCGGCGCACCCGCGCCGGCCTGAAGGACCCGAAGCGTCCCGGCGGCTCGTTCATCTTCGCCGGCCCCACCGGCGTGGGCAAGACCGAGCTCGCGAAGGCGCTCGCGGAGTTCCTGTTCGGGGACGAGGACGCCTCATCACCCTGGACATGTCCGAGTACCAGGAGAAGCACACCGTCTCGCGCCTGTTCGGGGCCCTCCCGGCTACGTGGGCTACGAGGAGGGCGGGCAGCTCACCGAGAAGGTGCGCCGCAAGCCGTTCTCCGTGGTGC
>NZ_MKJW01000126.1:14082-19317 GCF_001942375.1 Kocuria sp. CNJ-770 | reverse complement strand
TTGAAGAACGCGGTGGATTTCTTGTATGCGGAGTGGAACAACAAGTCGATCGGTTTCGTCAGCTACGGCAGTGCCGGCGGCACCCGTGCGGTGGAGGCCTGGCGGTTGATCGCCGCGGAGCTGCAGATGGCCGACGTCCGGGCCCAGGTGTTCCTGCCCTTCAGTACGGAGTTCGGCGAGGAGTTCTCCTTCCGGCCCACCGAGCAGGCCACCGACGGGCTGGGTGAGGTCTTCGATCAGGTCGTGGCCTGGGCGCAGGCGCTGGCGCCCTTGCGCGGATAGGACGGCGACGAGGACCGGGAGTCCGCGGTCTGGGACAACTCGGCCGGAGAGGGTGTGAGAACGGTCAAGGGCCTCCAGTGCTCTGGTCGGTCCGCCGGATCGCCTCGGGGTGGCTTCCGTCCTGGGGCTGGGGTGCTCGTCCAGGTGACAGGGGCGCTTGGTGGGCAGCCGCGTCACGGCTGATGGGTGCCGCCGGGTGTGAAGGGTCCGTCAGCGGCAATGGTGAGAGGCAAATGGTGAGAGGCGAGGGTGGTGTGGTGCGCACGTTCGGTGTGGAGGAAGAGCTGTTGCTGGTAGGGGGTACGTCGCTGGAGGCGTTGCCGGTCGGGGAGCGGGCGGTGGATCTGCAGCGGCAGGTTACCGCGTCCGGGCACCGGCTGGGAACGGAGTTGCAGCAGGAGCAGATCGAGGTCGCCTGCCCTCCGCAGACCACGTTGGGCGGGCAGCTGGAGGCCATCCGGGTTGGACGGGCTCTGGCCGATGAGGTCGCCTCCCGGTGGGCGGGCGGGTGGCGGCTCTGCCGGCCGCCCCGCATCCGGTGGTCCCGCACGTGGTGCACGAGGCGCGCGCCCAACACGTGCGGCACCGCTTCGGGCTGACCGCCGCGGAGCAGCTGACCTGTGGGTTCCACGTCCACGTGGCTGTGCACTCTCGCCAGGAGGCGGTGGCGGTGCTGGATCGGATCCGGGTGTGGTTGCCGGTGCTGCTGGGGTTGAGCGCGAACTCCCCGTTCTGGAACGGCGTCGACACCGGATACGCCTCCTACCGGTACCAGGCCTGGTCGCGGTGGCCCACCGCCGGACCCACCGAGGTCTTCGGGACATCTGCGGCCTATGACGAGCATCGGCGGGACCTGTTGGCGTCCGGGGTGCCGTTGGACGCGGGGATGCTCTACTTCGACGCCCGGCTGTGCGAACACCAGCCCACCGTGGAGGTGCGGGTGGCTGATGTGTGCCTGCAAGCCGAGCACGCGGCGGTCCTCGCCGTTCTCGTTCGGGCGCTGGTGGAGACCGCCGCCCGCGCCTGGAAAGCCGGGGACCCTGCCCCGGACGTGCGGGTGGGGCTGCTGCGGGCCTGGATGTGGCAGGCCAGCCACGACGGAGCCGACTCCCAACTGATCAGCCCGACCACCGGAACTCCCGCCCCGGCCGCAGATGTCGTGGCTGAGCTGCTGGAGGCCGTGCGCCCGGTGCTGGTCGAGTACCAGGAAGAGGACGCGGTCGAGGCCGTGATCACCGAGATCCTGCGCGAGGGCACCGGGGCCCTCCACCAGCGTGCGGCCTACCGGCGGGGCCAGGACCTGCACGAGGTGGTGCAACAGGCCATCGAGACCACCCACCACGCAGTCAAGACCGCCCCGGCGGCACCACCGCGCCCGCGCGCCTGACGCCAGGTCTCGGGCAGTACCACCCGCAACTGCATCCGGCCTCCGCCCAGGCGCTACAAGCGGCGCGAAGGATCGTCGCGGGTCCCATCCATGGCCTCCCGGCCGCCGCACCAGGGTGCGGGGTTCTGCGGTGAGCTGACGCGCGGAAACCCCGTGGTTGCCGCCATGCCGTAGCCGGCGCTGGTGTGGGTCCTCAGCCCGGGCCGCGGCGGGCGGCGGCCTCCAGTGCCGCCACGACGTCCTCGTCGGGGGTGGGGGAGAAGTCGCGGTAGTGGTAGCCGACGGCCTGGAAGTCCGGCGGGGTGGCCAGCACCACGATCTCGTCGGCTTCGCTGATCCGGCCCAGCGCCTGCGGGGCGGCCACCGGGGCGGCCAGCACCACCCGGGCCGCCCCCAGCGCCCGGCGACGCGGCAGGCCACCCGAGCGGTGGCGCCGGTGGCGATGCCGTCGTCGACGATCACGGCGGTGCGCCCGGTCAGATCCCACCGTGTCCGGCCTGTCCGGAACCGCATCGTGCGCTCTTCCAGCACGGCACGTTCGTGGTCCTCCACCGCCTGAAGCTGGTCCCCGGTGATCTGGAAACGCCCGATGATGCGCTCATCCAGGACCCGGACACCGTCCTCGCCGATGGCGCCCATCGCCAGCTCCGGGCGGACGGGCACCCCGAGCTTGCGCACCATCAGCACATCCAGCGGCGCCTCCAGGGCCAGGGCCACCTCCTCGGCCACCGACACCCCGCCCCGGGGCAACCCCAGCACCACCAGATCCTGTCCGCGCAGGCCCATCAGACGCCGGCCCAGCTGTCGGCCGGCCTCCGCCCGGTCCTGGAATCGCCGCACGATCTGACTCCTGCCCTTCGGTGTCCCTCACGCGATGATCGTTCTAGCACGGCACGGGACGGTGGTTAGACAGCGCTTCCTCCGGGGCGGTTCTCGTCCACCGGCCGCCCGGTCAGCGGGTCCACCCGGGACGGGCCGGCCGCCGGTGCAGCGTCGGGCATGTCAACCGGCGGGGTTTCCAATGGGGGAACCGGCTCGGCGTCCAGCGGGGCGTCCACCCGGGGGCGCTGCGGTGACTCGGCGGGGGAGGCCATGTCGTCGGCGGTCGGCGGCTGCCCGGCGGCGGTGTCCTCCGCGGCCCCCGGGGGGTCCGTAAAGGGACCGGCCCCAGCTGGTGGTGCGGCCGGGGGTTCGGCGTCCAGCGGGGCGTCGATATCCAAGGGCTGGTCGGTGATGTCCGGATCCGTATCGACCCGCGGCGCCCCGGTGGAAGGGATGAGATCCTCGGTAGCGCCGGCCGGGGGGATGGGCCGGAGACTTCCGGTGGGATCAGACGGCGAACCGCGGTCCTCAGCGGGCTGTCCGGTGGAATCCTCCACACCGGACAGGACCACGCCTTCAGGCCCTTCCTCGAGCGGCCGCGCATCTGTGCGCCGCGCCGTGCTCGCCGCATCGGCCCGCCGGGCCTGCGCGGGGGCGTCCTCCTCAGCGCGGGCAGTGCCGGTGGGGCCCTCGGTGGCCAACGGCGGCCAGGCGGCGTCCTCCGATCCCGTGGCGTCGTCACTGGTGGTCTCCACGGCTGTGACCGCGCCAGCCGCAGCACCAGTGCCTGCTCCGGCTGTGCTGGGCGGCCTGATCCTGGCGTCGTCTCCGCGCAACGCCGGGGCGTCTCCCATACCGGGGGCGCCGACGTCGGCGTCCACGTGCACGGACCCGCGCCAGGCCCCGGTGGCCTGGCCCTGAGCCTCGATGAACTCCTTGAACCGCTCCAGGTCCTTCTGCGCCCGGTTCTCCACCAGGTGCAGCTTGTCCCCGACCGTCTCCACCAGACCTTCGGGCTCGTACTCCAGGAGCAGATGCACCCTGGTGCGGTCTTGGCCGGCGTCCTCGAAGCTCACCGTCCCGGCGTTGAGCGCCCCTTCGGTGGCGGCCCAGGCGATCTTGCGGTCCGGGACCTGTTCCAGGATCTGGGCTTCCCACTGCCGGGACACCCCACCGATCCGGGCCACCCACTCCAGCCGATCATCAGCGATCTGGGTGACCCGCTCGACCCCGCTCATGAACCGGGGGAAGTCCTCGAACTGGGTCCACTGGTTGTAGACCGCGCTCAGCGGCACGTCCACGACCACGGTTGTCTCCACTGTGGTGCTCATGGCCTCTCCTCCACCGAAAGTTGGGATCGCGGTAGGCCGCACACCGACCCAGTTCCACCAGTGTGCTTACTGTAGTCCCGCCAACCCGTCTCCCACCAGGGCATTCGCCGAAACCCAGATCCGAGTACCCCAGGCAACCGGATGCGGTGGCAGGTGCCAGCGAGGTTCCTTGTGGGCGGAGAAAAGCATTGCTCCGGGCCGGGGCTCGGGCATAGCGTCGCAGCACATCATCCGTATCCGAGGACCTGCCAGAGGAGTTCCCATGAAGATCAGCACACGGCTCACGATGGTCTCGGCAGCGGCGGGGGTGGTGGTGCTGTCCGGGTGCGGCACCACCGCCGAGAACGACGGCGGTGCGGAGCAGACGACAGCGGTCGAAGAGGCCCTCACAGTGAGCGTGCGCAACGTCGAGGGCGACGAGGTAGGGACCGTGCAGTTCTCCGATGTCCAGGACGGCACCCAAGTCGCCGCCCAAGTCGAGGGCCTGGAGCCGGGGTTCTACGGCTTCCACGTCCACGGCACCGGGCTGTGCGTGCCCGACAGCGCGGCACCGGATGACCCGGAGGAGACCGGGGCGTTCCTCTCCGCCGGCGGGCACCTCGGGGCCGAGGAAGGCGAGCACCCCGACCATGCCGGTGACCTGCCCAGTCTCTACGTCACCGGCAGCGGGATGGGCAACCTGGTCACCCTCACCGACCGCTTCACCCTGGAGGACCTGCAGGACGAGGACGGCAGCGCGGTGATGATCCACACCGGCACCGACAACTACGCCAACATCCCCGACCGCTATGCCCCCGAAGGCCCGGACGAGGAGACCCTGGCCACCGGCGACGCCGGCTCCCGGCTGGCCTGCGGCGTCGTGGAATAGGCCCACCACGACACCAGGGGACCCCGGGGGACGGCAATACCCCGCCGGGCGTACCGGGGCGCACGCCGCGGCGCATCATCGGCGATCTCGTGCGGCGCCGTGCCGCCAGCAGACCTGCAGGGCACAGACGCCGTCGGAGGCCACGATGAACGGCATTCCGTGACCCGGTGCTGCCCTAACCCATGCCGTCCTCGGTGGCGGTGTCGGTGGGCAGGTCGGTGCTGACCTCGGTGGCCTGGACCCAGCCTTCGTCCTGGTGGTCCTCGAGCCCTTCGGCGGTGAGCTCGATCCCCAGCTGCTCCGCGGCGGTGGCCGGATCGAAGGAGGCCTGCACTGTGCCGGTCACTTCCACCAGCTGCCCATCCTCCAGGACGGGGGGCTGCTGGAGGGTGTGGAGCACCAGCAGGGAGCCCAGCTCGGCGTCGTCGGGATCGGAGATCTCGAACGCCTGGTCGGAAAGCACCTCTTCGACCTCCCCGGTCAGGGTGACCTCCTGGCCTTCGTAGACCTGTTGCTCGTCGTAGTACTGCTGGTTGTACGGGCCC
>NZ_MKJW01000126.1:11481-13981 GCF_001942375.1 Kocuria sp. CNJ-770 | reverse complement strand
CCCGGTCATGCCGTCGGTGGCCTCAGCGGCTGGGGAGGATTCCGCCACCTCGCCCTCGGTGATGTCCTCGACCTCGGTGCCCGTTTCCTCGGTGCCGCAACTGGCCAGGCCGAGCCCGGCCGCGGTGAGCAGACCGGCGAGGGCCATGCGGGTGGTGTGTCGGTGACGGGTGATCATCGGGTGCCTCCTGATGGTGGATGTGGCCCACCCCGGAGGCGGTGTCCGCGGTGACCTCGGCTCGTGCCCTTCGACCCTAAGCACGCTGTTAGTCGCGGGGCAAGGCGTGCTGTCGCTCTTTCGCGGGCTACTGGTTGGTCGTGATCGCATCGTTATCGCCGCCGTTGCCGGTGGATGTTCCTACTGGTCAGCGTGGAGTCTGTTGCGGAAGTGTGGGTGACAGACATACACGGCCCCCCAGGGATGTGATCTGTTGATTCCTCCCCGAGCGAGTCTCTGGCGTGGGTGGGGCCACGCGTGATCGGCATGTCAGGTACGTCAATACGTCCGAGATGTTCAGAAAGGCGCACATCATGGCCAATGAGCCCCAGAGTCCCGTGAAGGACCCCCACGACGATCTGATCTCCGTCCTGGAAGCCTCCCTGCAGGCAGTGTGGAAGATGGAGACCTACGCCAGTGACGCCGAAGCGGCCGGGGACACCGAGCTGGCGGAATGGTTTCGCAAGATCCAGGAGAACAACCGCACCGCCGGCGAGCAGGGCAAGCGCATGCTCGCCCAGCGCCTGCAGAACCAGGGCGGCTGAGCACACCACCCTGCTCCGCGGCGTACCTCTTACGGGGCCACCGCCGAACAGGGTGCCGCGATCAGAGGCTCCCACCCCGCGGGGTGGGAGCCTCTGGCGCACCACTGCCCCGCACGGCAGGTCGTGCGGTGCCGCCGGCCCCACCCCGGTGCCCTGCACGGCAGGTCCTGTCCACGGCCGCCAAGGGGTGGTCATCAAAGCGAGGGCCGCGGTGCATCCGGCAAGGATGCGCCGCGGCCCTCGGGTTAGTCCCGAGTGATGTGCTCACCCGGAGTGGGTCATCGGTGTGCTCAGCGGTTGCCCGCGGCCCGTCGGCGGGCGATGAGGGCGGATCCGGCCACGGCGAGCACACCGGCTGCGGCCACGGCGTACCCGGCGGTGTTGCCGGTGGCCCCGGCCTGCTGGGTCACGCCGGTGTCAGCGCCGCCGTCGGGCATCGTGCCCATCTGCGAGGCGCTCAGGGTGCCGCAAGCGGCCGGCAGGGTCGCGGCCAGCGGCAGGTCGGGGTTGAGCGAGCTCTGCTTCTCGGCGGCCGCGGCCGGCAGCAGGGTCGGGTCCACACCGTGGACCACGACCGAGGCGGTGCCGTTCTTGATCGCCTCGGCCGCCTCGGGGCTGACCTCGAAGGTCCGCTCGTAGGTGTAGGCCGATCCGCCCGGGAAGCGCTCCACGGCCAGACCGGAGTCCGGGCTGGTGTCACCCTCGGTGGTCAGGGAGGTGCCGATCATCCCGTAGAAGGGCTGGCCCTCCGGGGTGGAGACCACTCCGTCGCCGTCGGTGTCGGCGTCGGGTCCCGGGCACACGCCCTGGGCGCCGATGTGGAAGTGCTGGGCGTGCGGGAACGGCCCGTCCATGAACGTCTCGGCCGCCCCGGAGACATCGATCGTCACGGTGGCCTCGGTGCCGTGCAGGTCCACCATGGCCTGCCCGGTGGTGCCCGAGCCGTTGAGGGTGTTCAGGGTGGTCTGGAAGGACCAGGAGTCCTCCGCGTGGGCCGCAGCCGGAGCCGCGGCCATGGACAGGGCGCCCAGGGCGAGGGCGGGAGCGGCGAAAAGCATCTTCTTGTGCATCTGAGGTGTCCTCTCGAGGGGGTGGGGGTCACTCGTGCCGTTTACGACTGTACAGACAGTGAGCTGTCGATCAAGGGCGACCAAGCGGTAACTTATGGGTGTTTGCACAGGTCAGAGCGCATATTGGGTATCACGAGATGGCCGCCTCTCCCGTCTCGGCAACTCGCGGGGACCGTGGCGCCGGCAGGTGCGTGCACTCATGGTTCGGCGCCGGCGGCCGTGCGGATGGGTGGCCCGGGACGATTTCTGCCGCACCGGGCACTACGCGGCAGGGTCCGGTGAGCCGGTGGTGGCAGATCAGCACCTGTTCCAGGTGTCCGGTGCGGGGTGGTGTGCTCTGCGGCGGCACCGGCGGTGCGCGGTGCACCACCGCGGTCAGGTCCTGCACCCGGGGGTTACCGAGGGCGGTGGCCCGGGGGTGGTCCCCTCAGGGCGTGGCCGGCAGGGCCGCGTGCAGGATGGTGCTCAGATTGTTCTCCGTGCGGCATGCCTGACGCTGCCGGTGGGCGCCGGTACCCTCCTGCAGGATGCTGGTGAGCACGGGCTCCACCGTCTCGTGCTCGGCGTGCTCGGTGAGCACCGGGTGCAGGTGGGCCAGCAGGTGGGCCACGACATCGCCGGCCGGGGCCGGGGTGCCGGTGTGGGGATTGATGAGCTCACTTTGCACCC
>NZ_MKJW01000126.1:0-11355 GCF_001942375.1 Kocuria sp. CNJ-770 | reverse complement strand
GGGCCGGTGGGTGACCGGCCCGCCAGCGGCGGGCGCTGGTCTCGACCAGGGCCCGGATGAGGGTCGCGAGCACCGCGGCGTGTTCGGGGTCCCAGCAGACGTCGGTGACCCGGATCTCCACGGTCGGCTGGTGGTCGGACAGGCGGGCGTCGAAATAGAGCATGCCCGCATCCAGGGGCACGCCCGAGGCCAGCAGCTGCTCGCAGTGGCGGTCGTAGGCGTGCGTGCTGCCGAACACGTCGGTGGGCCCGGTCGCCGGCCACTGGCTCCAGAGCTGGTACCGGTAGCTGTGGAAGCCGGTGTCGGTGCCGTTCCAGTACGGGGAGTTGCTGCTGAGCGCCAGCAGGACCGGCAGCCACATCCGCATCCGGTCCAGGATCGCGACCCCTTCTTCGCGGGAGTCGGTCTGCACGTGGACGTGGAATCCGCCGGTGAGCTGGTGGCGGGCGGTGATGGCGCCCCGGGCGGCGATCTGCTCGAAGCGGTGCTCGGGCACCAGATGGGTGTCCACCGGCACCGGGGCGGTGGCCACCGCGACCGCCCGGCCACCGACCTCCCGGGCGGCGGCATCGGCCAGGGCGCGCCCGGCGCGGATGGTGTCCAGCTGCTCGCTGAGGGTGGTGCACGGAGGATGGGTGACTTCCAGCTGCTCCTGCTGGAACTCGACCGCCAGCCGGTGTCCGGTGGCGGCGGGCTGACGGTGGTGGTCGACGAGGTACTGCCCGACCGGCATCGGCTGCAACGAGGAGGCCTCGATCAGCAGCAGCTCCTCTTCCACACCGAATGTACGCACACCCACGATGCTCTCATCCCTGGGGGCGCTGCGGACACCGGCATGGATGCTTCCCGCGGTTGTCCGGTACCGGGGTCGTGGGCCAGAGGGCGGGGCCGGCCCCGACGGCCCGGTGTATCGGGGCCAGGTGGCCGGCGGTCACTCGGGGTTGTCCGCCTGCGCCGGACTCTCCTCGTCCTCCTCCAGGCGGGACTGATCCTGCGTGGCGGTGGAGTTCTGCGATGTCTGCTCGGCCAAGCGGTGCTCGACGGCCTCGGCGAACTGCTCCTGGGCCGCGGCCCCGGCCAGACCATCCGGTGTTGCGTCGGTGGAGGCGGTGCGGTCCTCAGGCTCTTCGGGGGTCGGGGTCGAGGATCGGGGAGTGTCAGGGGTGGGGGTCATGGCTTCCTCTGCTGCGAAGGTCGGGGACCGGGCGGTATGCAGCCACCGCCCGGGCGTTGTGGGGAGGTGCGGGCTGGGGGCTTGGAAGCTCCCGGGGACCGGCGGGGTGCATATCGCGGCGATGGGGTGCGGATCCGCCGATCGCCTCACTGCTGCGGACGGGTAGGACGTGGGCCGGCCCCGATGTCGTTCCTATCGCCTCCTGCCCCCGGAGCACAAGCCCCGCACCGACAGGGAATCGGCCGATCCGGCCCCGCCCTGACCAGCGCAACCGCTGGCCAGGGTGATCTTAAGCGTGGTGCAGGTGCCGGCAGCGACCGGAAGAGACCTGGTGAGCCCCCTGCGGATGGTAAGGTGGCTTGGTATATGACGAGCGCGGACGGGAAGGTGAGAGCCATGCGCAACGACCTGAAGGCTCTTCGGGCCGCCCGGAGGATCTCCCAAGGACAGTTGGCCATCGCGATCGGTGTCTCCCGGCAGACGGTCTATGCCCTGGAGAACGACCGCAGTGACCCCTCCCTGCCGATCGCCTTCGCCTTGGCCCGGTACTTCACCTGCCCCATCGAGCAGATCTTCCACGACAACGCCGGTACCGCGGCGACCGGGACGACATCCGCCCAGCCGGGCTGACCCACCCATCCTCCACCGGGTGCGCTCAGCACCCCCTGTCGCCACCTCGCGCAACAGCGGCGAATCGGTGTGGGGCTACAGCATCCGGCCGGGCACCGGACTGGACAACAGTGGGGAGGGCGTCTCAGGTACACGCTGCTGCGGGCGGAAACCCTGCCGCCAGCCGGCGGGCTCGAGGGGGTCCTGCAGAACCCGGGACTCCTCAGGAACTTCCCCGCCGGTGACCGCGCCTGGCCCGTGGCGCGACCCTGCGGCCGGCCACCGCATAAGCGCGCAGCGCCTCATCCGACGGCGCGCACAGCGCCTGGCGCAGCTGCCGGGCATGGGAGCTGGAAAGATCGATCAGATACTCCTTGCCGCCCCAGCTGAACTGGAGAGTCTCCTCGGCGCAACCGCCGTCGAGGTCATCCTGCAATCGTCCGTCAGATGTTCGAGCCATGGATACCATTCCTTCCCCTCCGATCGGGGGTGGGATCGTGGAGCATGTTCAGCTGCGGTCGGAGCCGTCTTCGGCGGGTACTTCAGTGAACGCGTCGTCACCTAATGCTTCCGTCGTTTCCACGGCGTCCGCCGGTGCCGCGGCTTGAGTGCGGTTACCGGTAATCACGGTGCCCTCGGTGGTGAGGTCCACGCAGAGCATGCCGTCCTCCACGAACGGCTTCCACCGCCGGGTGGCCGTGGTGTCGATACCGTAGTGGGCGGTGAACGCGGTGGCCGAGACAATCGCCTGCCCGGGCCCGCGCTTGGAGCCTTTGCGGACCGCATAGGCGTGTGGGGAGGAGTCATCGGTGACGCGCAGCGCCATGATCTGGCGGTCACGGTCGTGGAGCAGCTCCACCGTCTCGGCGTTCCCGATGAGGTCGTGGGCGGCCTTGTTCAGCGAGATCACACCCCGTTTCTGGATGGTCACGCTCGGCGCCTTGGCCAATGGGGTCATCCTCTTGTCAAAGACCTCGAACGGCATGGTTACCCCTATGGCTTGCAGCTGACAATGGCAATCTTCATCGTAACCATTGCACCTGTTTATTCGACAGCCAGGTGCGCCCCACGGCGTGTGTCTCTGAAGGCATGGGATGCGAGACGTCTCGTCCGGGAAATTTGCTCCCGCGAGTTTCCGCGGTTCGGCCTGTCTCGCATCCTTGTGCTTTATCCATGCCGCTAAAATCGGCTACTCAACGTCAGTTGCGAGACAGATGAGGTGGGCATGGGGAAGCTGATCGGTTACGCCAGGGTGTCGACGCGCCAACAAGACGCAGACCGCCAAGTGTCTGACCTTCTGAGTGCCGGCGTGCGACGTGATGATGTGTACGTAGACAGTGGAGTGTCTGGAAGCCGTGCGTCCCGTCCCGCCTTCGACAAGGCGGTGGCCGCCCTCGAGTCGGGCGACACGCTGGTGGTCACGACACTGGACCGCCTGGGCCGCTCGACGCAGAACATGCTGACCTTCGCCGAGGCGCTGCGGGGGAGAGATGTCGGGCTACGGGTGCTGAACCTGGGCGGGGGAGACGTGGACACCGCGACTCCGATGGGTTCGATGGTGTTCACGGTAATGGCTGCGCTGGCTGAGATGGAGTTGGAGATCAAGCGGGAGCGGATCACCGATTCGGTGGCCAAGCGGAGGGCCGCCGGCAAGGACCTCGGCGGGCGGCGCCAGACCTTCACCGACTCGCAGATCCGCAACGCCCTACGGCTGATCGAGTCTGGGGAGCCGGCCACCCAGGTGGCCCGCGATCTCAGCATGTCCCGCGCGACCTTGTACCGGAGGATCCGGGAGCTCCCGCAAACGACCACCATCTGAATCCGTCGGTACCTGTGAACACCGTGGTGCGTATGACGCAGCTGTGCGGGCTTTTCATCGCGCGGGGTAAACGGGCATGACAACGACGCCTGGTTGCGGGCGCTCCGCACGGGCGCATCCGGGCCCGCTTGGGGTCCCACCAACGCGCGCTGTGGACCATCTAGGTTTGGGCCTTGGTGTCGAACCCACGCCACGCGCGAAAGTTGGTTGCAGAGACACCGAGCTGGAATGGGCCGGTAGCGTCCTGGGATGGACCTCAACAGCTGGACAGTAGAAACATGGGTCGCGGTAGCGGCTGCAGTGATCTCCATGGGCGCCTTCGCAGCGACCGCATTCCAGGCCAAATCAGCTCGCGAGCAAGTCTCCATTGCCCGAGACCAAGTGGTAGAAGCCCGACGACAAAGCGAGCTCCAAGAGCAGATAAGGAAAGACAGTCAAGCCCCGTACGTATGGCTCGACTACCGCCCCAACAGGAGTTCCGAGTCCGCGATCGATCTAGTGCTGAAAAACGAGGGGCCCACTACAGCGACACGGGTTAAAGTGCGTATGGATCCGCCGATTCCTCGAATTGTCAACGGCAATCAGCAACAGTTCATGAACTTGGATGGCTTCACCAACGGATTCTCAGCCCTTCCTCCCGGCCGGGAAATGCGCTGGTTCATCGGCATAGGGCGGGAAATCTTCGCCCGGGAGGGCGACCAATCTCATCGAATTGCAATTAGCTATCACGGCCCGGACGGGCCTGTCGACCCCACCGAGTACGTTCTAGATCTCCGTGAGTCGAAGCACACTTCCATTTACACACCAGCGACCATGAAGCAGCTTGTCGAGGCTATTAAGGCCCAGACGAAGGCGATTGGAAGCCTCAAAGAAGAGCAGTAGAGGTAATCGGTGAGCTAGCCGGGTCCGGTGCGACGCTCGGAACTATTTATGTTGCGCTTCACTCCTCGACCTGAAGCGCTACACGAGAAAATCCAAGCAGAACCTCATGCTGGTGTCAGCTATTGATAATGTTATTGACGCCCATAATGATGACTAAAGCGATGGCCCCTAGGGACAGCAGGATGTTGACTGCGAAGACGGCGACGGTGGTCAGACGCTCCTTCTTGGGTAGCTGCTTGTGCCGTCGGATGCCGTAGGTGAAGAGCGTCAGAAGCGGTGGGGCGACCATAGCGACAAGGCCCGCAAAGGCAGTCATGATGATGCGGTCAAACTGCTGTTGATCCTTAATCATCTGCGCGATGGAGACGATCGTTACCGTGAATACCCCAACGATGGCTGCACTGTAAACGTTGACGGTTACGTTCTTCCAGAAGTCCGCGTCGGCAAGCCAGCGGATTGGCGGGTATGGCGCCTCACTCAGCTTGATGAATGGACGCTCCGGCTCTTCTTCGGGGGTAGTCCCAGGTGCGGACGTAGTGGCTGTCATGCAAATGACTTTACTCAGGTCGCCGGACACGGATGGGACTGCCCCGGTTTGCTTGACCCGTTGACCTGCCGCATATCAGTAGGGGTTCCCGTAGGCGCCGTATCGGATGCTGGAGCCGCTGTCCGGTGATGGCGATGTGCTCGTGCGGGACGCCGTGAACCGGGGGTTGGGCCTGGTGCCGGAACACTGAACGGCTTTTGGCGTCTTTACCGTGAGGCGGTGAGCTAGCTACTCGTTCCTCTCGCTTGGACATCCCC
Organism: Kocuria sp. CNJ-770; assembly: GCF_001942375.1. NCBI lineage: Bacteria > Bacillati > Actinomycetota > Actinomycetes > Micrococcales > Micrococcaceae > Kocuria > Kocuria sp. CNJ-770. Next base: position 6,067 of record NZ_MKJW01000126.1, on the reverse strand, counting down.
CGCCGCCCATGATCTGGCCCAAAATGTTATTCCTGTCGGGCGGGGCGGTTTCATAGGTATCACATACCTCACCACCCAGGTAGGCGTGCTGGATCGTTCCCTCGCCCTCGTTGTAGCCATGACCGGCGACCATGACCTCCTCGCCTTCGTTGAACAACCACTGCGTGTGTCTCTCCTGGCCGTCCATCACAGTCATGCGAATGTTCACGGAGCACACGCCATTGGAGCGGAGGGTCAGCCCCACTGACTGCTGCTCGTCCTTACCGAGCACGATGATCTGTTCATCAAAGTACTTGCGGGCGGTTCCACCGGTGTCATCAGGGTCATAGACGAGAGCTTCCGGGGACGGCTGGTCCAAATCCATGACTATCCGGGCGGTCGGTGCAATCCCTGCGGGTGGGGATTGTAGCCACACCAGGGTGCCCGGCTGGAAGTCGTTGCACTCGGCCACCGCTTTCATGTCGATGATGGACACCGGCCGGTCACGGTTGCCCGTGAGCAGGACATCTACTTCTCGTTCACCCAGGATCATTGCGCCGTCGCTTTGCAACGCCAAGATCTGCCCGGGCGTTTCCATGGCGCTGAGGTCGTCGAGCCTTTGCTGACTGAACCCATCGGTGCCAGGCACCCACATCGCCTGATGCTCCCACTCCGGTACAGCGCGGACCATGACCGGTTCGCCGGTCGCGGTGTAGTTCCTCATCACGTCGACCACCCGGTCGCCCGCTAGGGTTTGCAGCGCACCGCCGAGGACTACCAAAGCGAAGCTCCACCCCCAGATGAGCGGGGCCGACATCAGGGTCTGCGCCTTGGATCGCAACGATGGCTTGTCGCCGTCGTGCCGATCCCGTGGTGCTCGTCCTAACGAGCGGTGACTCCCGGCCATGTTGCCCCCCTGTGGATGCTGGTGCTCATCAGGGACACGCTTTACCCCTGTCTTGCCGCAATAGTGGGTCTCGCCCCTAGCCAGATCGAGGGGACCAGTCGCATGATACTGCCCGGACTGGTCCAGGCGGCCGACTGGGACTGATGCACCGATGGGCGACGTTTTGACCTGACCTACGGTTCGGTTGCCAGTTGTGGTCGCTAGCTTCCACCGGTAGTGAGTGCCTGCATCCCAGACCTATCACCGCGCACCACTGCCCACCAGCCCCGTGGTGGTGGTCCCGCGGGGATGCCGGTCGGGCTACTGCCGTCCGGGCTACTGCGGGGCGGGCACACCTTGTGGTCATTGCAGTTGAGGTTCCCACTGTGGTGCTCTCCGGTGGAGCCCGGTTCCACCCACGAAATCACCGCCGCACGGGCCCACTGACTGGGTGCCTTGTAACCGATGGCCGCCGCCGGGCTGCCGGCACTGGCGGACAAGGGTTACCAGGGCGTCGGCATCGGAGTGCACACCCCCATCAAAGGCGGAAACCTCGGGCGGACCAACCGCAACTACAACGCGCTGCTGACCCAACGATGGAAAGCCCTGCGCCACGTCGCTCTCTCACCCTCGAGGGTCGGCGCGATCGCCGCCGCCGCCCTGTTGCTCATGATTTTCGAGTGCGGATCCGGTGAGACAACCTCCCTGTGGGCTTAAATGGCGGCATGGAAGCTCGACGCAAAAATGCAAAGCCTGGCCCTGACTTGGGACGGTGGTTACGGCAAGCGATCGTCGACGTCTTCCAGTTCGGACGTCAAATGAAGCTTTGGTACGCCCGGCGGCGCCAGCGGGAACCACTCAACCTTTTCCAGGCGTCAGCGTTGACACTGTTCGTTCTGGCCATCTTTGCTCTCGCTCTGTGGTGCGCGTTGGCATGGGCCCTGGCTCAGGCATGGCCTTGGGAACTCTCGGCTACCCAGACCACTGAGTACTCCGTGGCTCGCATGGTGCTTTTTGTTGGCGCTGGCATGATCGGGGTAATTGGCGTGGTTGTGGCCTACCGCCGTCAGCAGGCGCACGAAAAAGGGCAATTTTTGGACCGGTTGGCCGAATCAGCTCGCTTGCTGGGAGATCAAAATCCGACCATCCAAGCTGCTGGCATTTACGCCCTTGCCGGATTGGCCGATACCGAGCATCGTTCCCGCCAGCAACAGTGCATTGACGTGCTCTGTTCCTATATTCGATTGCCCTACACACCTTCCATGGAGGACGGGGGCGGGACTATGACCAATCTTGTGCGCAAAAGTACCATGCCTACGGAGACTGGGTCAGTCGAGGAGGAGCGGACTCTGGCTTTCAGGCCGTACGATCGACAGACTCGAGAAACCATTATCCGAGTTATCACTCAGCACCTACGTGACGGCGCACCCGTGAGCTGGTCCGAATTAGACTTTGATTTCACGGGTGCAACCTTCGACTACGGCGACTTCAGCCTTGCTGTATTCGCCGGTCAAGTTAGCTTCCAGAGGGCCCAATTCGTCGGTGAAGAGATATCTTTCGCGGGTGCTAAGTTTACCAGCGGTAAGATCTCCTTCATGAATACTGAGTTCATCGGCGATGCCGTCTTATTCATAAATGCCGAATTTACCGGCGGCGAAGTATCTTTTATGAATGCTGAGTTTACCGGTGATCTGGTTTCCTTTATGGGGGCCACGTTTATGGGCGGTGTCGTAGATTTTATAAGTGCTGAATTTTCCGGAGAGTCGGTGCATTTTATGGACGCAGAATTTATTAACAGTGAGATGTATTTTACGAGTGCTAAGTTTATCCGTCCTGGAGTTTCCTTTACCTGCGCCAAATTTATCGGTGGGGTGGTCTCTTTTTCCTACTCTGAGTTCATCGGTGGGGTGGTCTCCTTTCTGGAAAGTGAGTTCACCGGTGGGATGGTCTCATTTAAGGACGCTAACTTCAAAGGCGGCGTTGTCAACTTTGAAGAACCTGTAAGTTGGAGCAGGCACCCTGAGGTGCCTTGGGGCCAGGGGGGTGAGGTCCCTCCCGGAGTCTTACCTCGAGAATGGCCGCCCTCCCTCTATATACCTCCGTCCAACGACAAGGAATAGAAGTGGACCTATACTATCTTGTGGTCAATGAGGGCCAGCCGACGCCAGTTCTACTGACTGGCAGGGGACTGCCTCGACTTTCCTTGACTCTCTGACCTGCCCCACGGTTCACTTACCCCGTGGCGTCTGAAACTAGGCAGGGATGCATGGTGCTTTGTAGCGTAGTTTGTGGGTGACTGGGGACTCGTAGTCGAGTTGCCAGTGGCGCCGTTGGCGATTGTAGAAGATTTCGATGTACTCGAAAGTCGGATTGGCCAGATTGATCTGGGTGCGTCACCTCTTTCGGTTCAGCAGCTCGATCTGCATGGAGGATCGAAACAATTGTGACGCCCTGGCAGAATCCACGATCGGCCTATTCAAGAACGAAGCAGTCCGCGACGACTCTCCGTTCCCTGCTGGACTATTCGTAAAATTGGCTTTGGTGGCTAGTGATCATCGGGGACGCAAATAATCGCGCTTCAGCTTGAAACCTCCGGCCCCAATGAAGACTCCGATGAAAATCATTGAGATTCCTTTGAACGGGTGCCCTTCGACGAGGTCGAAGAAACCCGACACGATGATGCTGAATACCCCCACGCCCAGAACGCCGAGTATCACAAACCGACTGAACTGGTCCATGCCTTGACGCTAGTGCCTGAAGCGAAAGCGTGTCCTGACACTCTAAAGGAGACCTCAAGACACCACTGGATCCGAGAACGGGAGTTGCAGTTGGGGTTGCTTTCCGGGGATGTCCGGCTTCTGCTGGGGTTGGGGGTCTGGTGGAGGTTGTTGCGTAGAGTGGGGCGGATGATCGATGTACTGCTTGCCGTCAGCTGAAGGAGAGGACCTATGGCGTTTGATCTGCCTTCGGCTGTCGACGTGCTCGTGGTCGGTGGTGGCCCCGCCGGTCTGTCCGCGGCGACCTGGCTGGGCCGTTACCAGCGCTCCACCGTGGTCGTGGACGCGGGGCAGCAGCGCAACCTGTCCGCCGAGTTCGCCCACGGTCTGCTGGGCCGGGATCCGACCACCCCGGGCGAGCTGCTGGCCGAGGCCCGCGCCGGACTGGAACAGTACCCCCAGGTGGTGCTCCACCACGGGAGGGCCACTGCCCTGCGTCGGGATGAGGGCGGCCTGTTCCACGCCACCGTCGACGGCGCCGAGATCTCCGCGGAGCGGGTTGTGCTGGCCACCGGGGTCCGGGATCAGGTGCCGGAGGTTGCCGGCTTCGCCGATCACTACGGCATCGACGTGCATCACTGCCCGGCCTGCGACGGGTACGCCGCCCGCGGCCAGCTGGTGATCATTCTGGGTTCCGGCATGCATGTACCGGCCTACGCCGCGGAGCTGCTCGACTGGGCCGACAGCGTGCGGGTCGTCACCGGGACCACCGAACCGGCGTTCGACGAGGAGCAGCGTGCGGTCCTGGCCGACTACGGGGTCGAGGTCGTGGACGGGGTCGCCGAGGCGCTGATCGGGGCACCCGGCGCCTTGGCGGGGGTCCAGCTGGCCGACGGAGAACTCGTGGAGGGGGACAAGGTCTTCTTCTCCTACGCCCATCACCCCACCAACGACCTCGCCCGGCAACTCGGGTGCGAGCTCGACCACGAGGGAGGGATCGCGGTCAACGGGTTCCAGCTCACCAGCGTCGACGGGGTGTACGCAGCGGGGGACATCACCGCGGGCCTGCAGCTGGTGCCGATCGCCATCGGCAAAGGAGCGGCCGCGGGGGTGGCGTGCGCCACTTCGCTCAGGGGGCACCGGACCACTGGGGCGGCCCCCGCCCCGGCCCCGCCGACGCGCTTGTTCACAGCGCGCTGACGACCACGTCCGGGCAGCGGCGGAACATCCTGCTGCTCGAACGGCGCGGCGACACCATCGGAATGATCACCGGCCTATAGGCAGGGAGGGGGCGACCGCGTGCCGGAGGTGCCTTGTGCGGGGGTGTCAGCGGTCTCCCGACTGCAGGGCCGCCAGGTGGTCGTGGTGGGCCGGGACCGTGTGCTGCTGGTATTCCGGGTGCTCTTCTACATATGCGGCGAAATAGGTGCAGACCGTGACGATGGGCAGGCCCTCGGCCACGGTGTCGTCGAGGGCGAATCCGGTCAGTCGCCCGCCCAGTCCCTGTCCGGTGTAGTCGTCCTCGACGACGGTGTGGAAGAAGATCCGCTGCGGGCCGGCAGCGTCGTCGTAGTCCTGGTAGTGGCGGTGCCGATGACGGTCTGGGCGTCGAGGAGTTCGTAACGGTGACGTTCGGGGGCGCGACGGACGGTGATCGTGGAGTGCTGGTCCATGGGTGCTCCTGGAAGGTGGGTCAGGGACGGACCCGGGCGGCAGAAGACCTGCAGGGCGCATGGGTCCGGCTGCGGGGATGCAAAGGGGATCTCAGGCGGGGCCGGTGGTGGCGCGGGTGTCGAGTTCGGCGACGACTTCTTGGTGGCGGTCCTGGGTGAGCGGGTGGGGGCCGGCGGGGTTGGTGAGGGTTTCGTGGTCGAGCTGGCGGCAGAGCTTGCTGTGCAGCACGTGCAGCTGGGTCAGGGACAGGCCGGCCACCTCTGTGGGGAAGTCCTCGGTGGACTCCAGACCGGTGCCACCGGTGGCGGCCGGGGCCGGATCGGGCACCGGGACAGGGCCGACGGGGTCATGATTGTCCATGGTGGCAGTCTCCCTCATCTAGGCGCCCGCTCCCTCATGTGGGTGCCCGGTGGAGAAGCGGAGTGTGCCTGCGGGTCATGCCACGGCCCCAGTAGCCAGCGTGGCCCCCGAATCGAGGTCGTCCTGGCTCGATTCCTCGTCGGGGAGAAGGATGTCCACCGAGCCGGCGGCGGGGCCGGTGTCGTGTTCGTGGTCGATGGCCCAGCGCAGCGATTCCACGGCGTTGTCCTCCACGTTCTCAGCGCCACGCGGATCGGCGCGGATGCTCTCGTGCGGAGCCAAAGCCCTGGCTTGGCGGATCAGCGGGTGCAGCCCTTGCTGGTTGGTCTCGGTCAGGTGCCCGGTCACGACCAGGTTCACATAGGTTCCGTCCATGTCGATGTCGGCAAGCACGGAGATCTTGGAATCCATGAAGGGCATTTCCTTTCCTCGGGGCGAGCGAGGTGCCCGG
>NZ_MKJW01000125.1:0-19375 GCF_001942375.1 Kocuria sp. CNJ-770 | reverse complement strand
GGTTGGCGCACCGTCAGCAGGACGAACGCCGACAATGACCCTCTGGAATACCGGCGGCGCTCGAGGGGTTCTGGTCGGTGTCCACTCCCCGCTGATTCCTTGTGAAGGAGCATGCTTCCGCGCATGGCCACCGATTACGACACCCCGCGCACCCGCCCCGAGGACGAGCCGGCCAACGAGTCCCTGGAGGCGATCCGGGCCCGTACCAGTACGACGACCCAGGTCCCCTCGATCGACCTCGAGGACGCCGACACCGCCGAGGGCATCGACCTGCCCGGTGCTGACCTCTCCCACGAGGAGCTCACCGTGGCCGTGGTGCCGCAGCAGGCCGACGAGTTCACCTGCGCCTCTTGCTTCCTGGTCCACCACCGCTCCCAGCTCGCCCGCCAGCACGACGGGCTGCTGTACTGCACCGACTGCGAGAGCTGAACTTTCTCGGCTCCCGTGCGACACGACGGCGCGGGCCCCGGCACCTGAAGGTGCCGGGGCCCGCGCCGTCGTCATTGCGCCGTTCCCTGCTCAGCGGGACGGCCGCTCACAAGCTGTCGGCGGCCTTCGTCCGGGGCAGCACGGCTCGTGGGGCGAGCCCGTCACCGTAGACGACGGAGCCGGAGCGGAACAGCTGCATCGCGGCGAGCGGGCGGCGAGGGGGACGTCGAAGACGACCCGCACGATCGCCGCACCCGAGTCCCTGGTGGCCAGGCTGCTCATGCAGGAGGAGATGGACATCGCGAAGATCAGCGGCCCGAGAATCACTCCGACTCCCCGTGCGAGCTGGACGGTGTTGGTCCCCGGGCGGGACCTCCCCGGAGGACGCACCTCCAGCACCTCGATGCTAACCTACGAGTTATAGGAAAACATTGAGTGATTGAAGGTTGGGATGCGGGCAGGTCTTTCTCCCGAACGGATCGTCGAGGCCGCTCTCGACCTGGCGGACACCACTGGCTTCGCCCACGTCACCGTCTCCTCGGTGGCCCGGCACGTCGGGGTGCGCTCGGCCAGCCTGTACTCGCACATCGAGGACCTGCACGACCTGAGGACGAGGATGGCGCTGCGGGCCCTGGAGGAGTTGGCCCAGCGGGCATCGGAGTCCTTGGCGGGGCGGTCCGGGTCCGACGCACTGGCCGCGCTCGGCAACGTGTACCGCGACTACGCCCACGAGCACCCCGGACGCTTCGCCGCCGCCCGGTTCCCGCTGGACAGCGACACCGCCATGGTCAGCGCCGGGCCACGGCACGCGGCGCTGACCCGGGCCGTCCTGCGCGGCTATGCCGTCCCCGAGTCCGAGCAGCCCCATGCGGTGCGGCTGCTCGGCAGCACCTTCCTGGGCTACGTCACGCTGGAGCTCAGCACGGGCTTCAGCCACAGCGCGCCGGACAGCCAGGCCAGCTGGAAGCGCATCCTCGAGGTCCTCGACCACACCCTGCGCCACTGGCCCGGTTCCTGAACCGCCATTGCCGGACACGACACACCACGGGAGCACCATGCCGATCCCCGACCGACACTGCACCGCACCCGTCACCGAGGAGCTCCTCCACGGCGTCCTAGAGCTGGAGCGCACGGACGACGGGGTGATCCCGCACCGCCTCCCCGCCCGGGCCAGGAACCAGGCACAGGACCCGCAGCTGGCCATGGCCGAGTCCCAGCCTCGGGAGCGCGGCTGCTCTTCGCGACCGAGGCGAACCGCGTCGAGCTCCGGGGGCGCGCCACACGCTTCCGGTACGAAGGAGCGCCGCCACGCCCTGCCGGCGTCTTCGATCTGCTCATCGACGGCCACCACGCCCGGCAGGCCGAACTCGAGGCCGCGACCGTGGTGAGCATCGACATGGCCACCGGCGACCGCCGGCTCGTGCCGGGCGAGATCGGCGGCGTCGTCTTCGACGACCTGCCCCAGGGGCCCAAGACGGTCGAGCTGTGGCTGCCGCACAACGAGACCGTGGAACTGGTCGAGATCCGCTCCGACGCCCCCGTCCGGCCGATCCGGGACCCGCGCCCGGTGTGGGTGCACCACGGCAGTTCGATCAGCCACGGTTCGAACGCGGTGCATCCCACCGGCACCTGGCCGGCGGTCGCCGCGCGGCGCGCCGGCCTCAATCTGCTCAACCTCGGCTTCGGGGGCAGCGCGCTGCTCGACCCGTTCACCGCTCGCACCATCGCCGACACCCCGGCCGAGCTGATCAGCGTCAAGGTCGGCATCAACCTGGTCAATCTCGACCTGATGCGGCTGCGGGCCTTCGGCCCCGCGGTGCACGGGTTCCTCGACACGATCCGCGACGGCCACCCGCACACCCCGCTGCTGGTGATCTCCCCCATCCTGTGCCCGATCCACGAACACACCCCAGGACCCGGCGCCTTCGACCCGGAAGCCTTGGCCAGGGGTGACGTGCGCTTCCAGGCGACCGGCGACCCCGGCGAGGTCGCCGCCGGCAAGCTCACCCTGACGGTCGTCCGCGAGCACCTGGCACGGATCGTCACGGAGCGGGCGCACGAGGATCCGCACCTGTTCTACCTCGACGGCCGCGAGCTCTACGGAGAGTCCGACGCGCGGGAACTCCCCCTGCCCGACGCCCTCCACCCCGACGCCACCACGCACCGGCGGATCGGCCGGCGCTTCGCCGACCTCGCACTCAGCCCGGGGGCGCCCCTGGGCACCGACCGGCGCCCGGACGGCCCCGGATCCTGAGATCACGAGCCGGCACCGGTTCGGCCCGTCCGTCTTCAGCGCTCGACGTCACGCAGCATCCGTGACCGTCCGCGCAACCCGCTCCACCATCAGCGTGGAGAAACTCTGACTGGCCGGCCCTCGCCATGATGGTCCGGTTCCTGGGCGCGGGCCGAGACCAGAGCGAAGTTCATGGGGACTCCAGCCGCGCAACGACTTCCACGACGGACCGCTAGCACGACGGGCACCGAGCAGCGATGAGCGGCCCGAACCGCGTCACTCCTGCGGGCAGAGGACCGAGGGTGGTCGTCATCTCCCGGACGACTCGCCACGACGGCAGGCGCCACTCGAACGACGCACGGTCCTCGGGAACGAAGTCCAGGCGGGCGTACGGGCGACCGGCATAGCTGTTGGCAACCGTCCAGTAACTGTCGAAGAGCGCTGACAGGCTCGTTCCCAGCGCGTACACCGGCCGGCGCACTCCCCCGCTGGTGAGGAAGCCGACGACGAACCCCTCCGACCCAAGTCCCGCGATGAGCGGAGGCACATCAAAGGCATGGACCCAGCCGGGCACGAGAAAGTCGCAGGGCACCGGCACGACATGGGCGGGCACCAGGGCCTCACCCAGCAGGTCGGTAGCGCGAGACCGGTGTGCGCCGTCGAGAATCACCGGGCACGCGTCAGAGGTGACGTGCACCGGTACACGGACCCGGTCCACGCGGATGTCGGCCACGAGCTTCTGGAGGCGTGCACTCTCGCACACCTCGTGCCACACCAGAGAGTCGACAGGGAGCATCACACTATCCACGGCACCGCCTCGGAGTATGCCCGGACCTTGACAGATCGAGCAGGGCCCGGGTCCATGTGAACTGCGGAAGAACCATCAAGCGCTCATCGCTGACGGCAGACCCAGGACAGGCGCACGGTGGTGGCCGAGCACCCGACCCCGACGACGACGTCGCGGCCGTCGCCGTCGACGTCACCGGGTGGACGCGGGTACTTCTGGGCGTAGGAGAACATCGGCTGAGCCGCCGCGGTAGTCACGGCCTCGACCGCCGGAGGATCGAGGCACGGACGGCGTGATCCGCCCCTGCACCTGCCACCCCGTTGGCTGCCGGCATCCTCGCGCAGGCGCCGGTGGGCACCCGCTCGAACCAGGACTGCTTCATCTTGGATCCCCCCAGATCCTGCGAGGCGGTCACCGCGAGCATCACCAGTGAGCCGTTCGGGGAGGTCCAGTGGCTTCCGCGCTGCACACCCGACGCCACAGGCTCCCTCTCGAGCACCTGGCCATTCCGCCCCGATGACCACACCCAGCGCCTCTGTCCATCCGGCGCTGACCTGCTATGACAACCGTAAAGCCAGACCCGGCCGCTCAGTCAGCGCATCACCCAGATCCCCCATATATGACGAGGGCAAACAAGGGACCGCGCCTCGCCCTCCGGACGGATACGGCGATAGGTGACAACCCGTCACCCATCGGTGCGGCCGCCCCACCGCTCTTCCCATCGCACGGCATGCCGGGAAAGATCTGGCCATGGACCTTCCCCGCATCTTCACCATTCGTGAGAGCACGCACCGGATCCACAACCCGCTGACCGCGCAGAAGCTCGCAGCCCTGGGTGAATCACTCCATCTCGCCCCCGGGACACGGGTGCTCGACCTGGCCAGCGGCTCGGGCGAGATGCTGTGCACCTGGGCGCGCGACCTGGGTTTCACCGGCACCGGGGTGGACATCAGCACGGTCTTCACCGAGCAGGCCCAGGCCCGCGCCACCGAACTCGGCGTCGCCGACCGGGTCCTGTTCGTCCACGGCGACGCAGCCGGCCACGTCGCGGACCAGCCGGTCGACCTCGCCGCTTGTGTCGGTGCCACCTGGATCGGCAACGGCGTCGCCGGCACCGCCGAGTTGCTCGAGCGCAGCCTCCGCCCCGGAGGCTGATGCTGATCGGCGAGCCTTACTGGCGGCGGATCCCACCGGACGAGGAGACCGCTCAGGCATGCCACGCCACCGGCATCGATGATTTCCTGCTCCTGCCGGAACTGATGGCACAGTTCCGGGATCTCGGATACGACGTCGTGGAGATGATGTTGGCCGACCCGGACAGCTGGGACCGCTACACCGCGGCCCAGTGGCTCAACCTGCGCCGTTGGCTCGACCAGAACCCGGAGGACGAGCTGGCCACCGAGGTACGGGAAGAACTCACCGCCGAGCCTGCTCGGTATGCACGCTCCACACGTGAGTATCTCGGCTGGGGAGTCTTCGCTCTGATGAAGCGTTGAGTTCTCGGGACTGCTACATGCCGAGACGACACCTCGGTCGGCTCGATGGGCCGGTCGCGTACGAGACCTTGATGAAGCCCGCCGTGACTCCCACGGCATGAGACCCCTTGTCACCTATCGGTGCGGCAGTCCCCTTCAGTGTCGGCCTCGTGTGACGACCGCTCACCAGCCATGCGTGCACCGCAGGGGGCAGGACCTTCCTCCCATCGATGGTGGCGGTGGCCCCGCATGTGCTGGGACGGGACCGTCCGACGAACAGGTCAGGTGCGGCGGTGGGCCTCGGCCGCTGAGCGGGCCAGGCGGCGGCCGACCTCGATCGGGGACCGGGGGCTGCCGCGCAGGAAGGCGGCCAGGGCTCCGCTGTAGGCCACCAGGACCTCGTCGGCCAGCTCCTGGGCACGGTCCCCGGCGAGCGGGCGGGACAGGTGCAGGAGCCGGTCGGCGAGCAGGGCGGTGTCCGCGGCCAGGACCTCGGTGATCTCGTCGGGTGCCTCCGGGAGCTCGGTGGCCGCGGCCAGGAAGGCGCACCAGCGTGACGGGTGGCGCTGGTCGCCCCGGTAGGAGACCAGGGCGTCGAACACCGCCAGCAGCCGGGCCATGTCATCGCCGGCCGCCACGATGTGCTGGTCCCAGACCGCCCGCCAGTCCGCCAGCCGGCCCCGCAGCGTTTCGGCGACCAGGGCGTCCTTGCTGCCGAAGTGCGCGTACAGGGTGGCGGCGGAGACTTCTGCCTCGCGCAGCAGCTCATCAACCGGTGTGGTGCGGATGCCGCGGTCGAACAGCACGCGGTCGGCCGCCTGGAGCAGCCGGTCGCGCGCGGGGAGTCTCCGGGCAGTCGTCACCCTCCCAGTGTAGGGACCTCCTTCCAGAACGGTCGTTTGGATGTAGCGTAAGGAGCGTTCTGAACGGCGAAATTCGGGAAGGAGGGGCGATGCGCGCTCTGGTGCCCAGCGGTCTGACGCTGACCGCGGCGATCTCCGGGACGGCCCGGGGCTCTGGTGAACCGTCGAGGCGACCTCACGGCCGGGTGGCCGGTCCGAGCAGCTCGCGGGTCCTTCCGCCCCAGCACCTCGATGAGCGGCCAGGCCGAGGGACCTGCGAGGCCGATTCCGCCGCGTCCGGCAGCGGCACCGGTGCACGCCGCACCACAAGGAGGCATGCATGACACTCTACGCAGGCAACCGGATCGGACTGGCCGGAGCGGCGGTGGTCGGGGTCGCCTTCGGCATGGCCCGGTACGCCTACGGCCTGACGCTGCCCGGCGTCCGGGAGGACCTGGAGCTCTCCGAGCTGATGCTCGGGCTGGTCTCCAGCGCCACGTTCGCGGGATACCTGGCCGGCCTGTTGCTCGCCGGGAGGCTCGCGGCCCGCCACGGTTCGCGCGCTCCGACGACCGTGGGCGGGGCCTGCGGTGCCGCCGGTGCGGTGATCGTGACCTCCGCGCAGTCCCCCTGGCTGCTGGCCGTCGGCGTCGTCCTGGCCGGCAGTGCCGGTGGCTGGGTCTGGGCGCCCTACTCCGACATCGTGACCCGTGCGGTGCCCGCGCGGCAGCAACCACGAGCGCTGGCGATCATCACGACCGGCACCAGCGGTGGCCTGCTGCTGCTGGGCGGCCTGGCCGTTCTGGCCGCACTGGGCTCCTGGCGCCTGGTCTGGGCCGGCATCGCCCTGGCCGCGGTGGCCGCCGCAGTCGTGAACCTCCGCCTGGTGCCCCGCACCGGACCGGCTCCACGGTCGAACGCACAGAGCGGTGCCTCCGAGCCGGCGGCAGCGCTACGGGTCCCAGCCGTCTACTCCGTCGTCTACTTCGCGGTCGTCGTCATCTACTTCACCTACGCCGCCGACTCCCTCGACCGCGGCACCCTGCCAGCGGCAGCCGTCCCGGCCCTGTACGCGGCCATCGGCCTCACCGGCATGGTCGGGGTGGCGACCGGGGCGCTCGCGCAACGCATGGGCAGTCTGCGGGTTGCCGCGCTGAGCCTCGTCACGGTCGGCGCGGCGCTGGCGCTGCTCGGCCTGGCCAGCGACTCACTGGCCGCGACCATGGCCTCGGCGTGCATCTTCGGGGCCGGGTACATGACAGGATCGGCGGTGCTCGCGGTCTGGACCGCCGAGCTGGTGCCCGACCGTGCGGGCGCGGCGTTCACGGCCTGCCTGGTCGTGGGAGCCACCAGCTCCGTCGCCGCCCCGGCCGTCGCCGGTGCGATCATTCCCGGCCTGGGCCTGGGGGCGCTGCTCGTCCTCACCGCCGCGGTGTCGCTGCTCAGCGGGGTGGCACTGATGCTGCACGGGGCCTGGCGCGGGGCCACCACGGCCCGAACCGGACCGTGAACGCTGACTGCTTCAGGCCACCGTGTGACGGGGCCAGGTCTCAGCCGCCCACGGCGGTGAGCTGCGCCGCCAGCGCAGGCAGGTCCGCAGCCTCCAGATCGGGGCGGGCGAAGTAGACCGGATACCGGGCCCCGGTCCGGTTGATCCAGGCGGTGCGCAGCCCGGCCTGGTGGGCGCCGTGGATGTCCCAGGGGTGCACCGCGATCAACAGCATCTTCTGCGGGTCCGTGCCGCGGTGGGTGACGGCGTAGTCGTAGGAGGACCGGGCCGGTTTCCACGCCGGGGCGTCCTCGACGCTGAGCAGCTCGGAGAAGTGTTCCCGGACCCCGGCACTGCTCAGCAGCGACTCGGCGACCTGGGTGGCCCCGTTGGTGAGGGTGACCAGCTCGGCGACCTGACGCAGGGCTTCCACTCCGGGCACCACGTCAGGATGCACGTTCAGGCTCTTCAGGGTGCCCATGATCCGCTCGACGGACTCACCCGGCGCGGTGACCCCGTGTGCACTCAGCAACCGGTGCAGGCTGTCCTGGGCGATCTCGGCGAAGGCCGCGTTGCCCCCGGCAGCCGTCACCGCGAAGCCGTCGCGCAGGATGCCGGCGAACCACGTGGCCGCCAGGCCCGCCGGAGCTCCTTCCTGAGCGAACGCCTCGCCGAGCGGCGCCATGTCGGAGAGGGTCTCGTTCACATCGAACACGATCAGGTCCGGGCTGGTCACCATGCTTCTGCCTCAATCCTCGTCGGTGCGGCACACCGCCCCGGGCGGGGCGATGTGCCGCCGAGCCTACGCCGAGCAGGAAAGGCCCGACGGCACTGTGGCCGGTCCCTGTTCGGAGATCAGAGGCTGGAGTGGTCGGCCACGACCTTCTCCAGCTCGTCCTTGCCCTCGGCGAGCATCCGGTCCACGCCGGCCGGGTCCTCTCGGTTGCGGGTGAGCATCTGACCCATGGACCCCCCGCGCACCACGTTGATCTCTCCGCCGATCATGCCCGCCACCGTCGCGGCCGCCACCTCTTCGGGGCTCTCGTAGTCGAAGCCGTGCTGGGCTTCGGCCTCGGAGCTTTCCATCATGGGGGTGTCCGTGGCGCCGGGGAAGACGTTGAGCACGTGCACGCCTTCTCCGTACAGCTCCCGGCGCAGGGCTTCACCGAAGTGGGCGATCCCGGCCTTGGTCGCACCGTAGGTCGCGTAGAACGCCATCCCCAGCAGACCGAACCCGGAGGAGACGTTGACCACCAGCCCCTCGCCCGAGGCCCGCAGCGCCGGCAGGGCCGCACGGGTGAGCAGAATCGGGGCGGTGAGGTTCAGCGCGATCTGCGCCAGCACCTCGGACTCCTCGATCGCCTCCAGCCGGCCGGCGCGGACGTTGCCGGCGTTGTTGATCAGCACGTCGATCCCACCCAGCTGCTCCTGGGCCGCAGCAGCGACCCGGGCCGGGGCGCCGTCAGCGGTCAGGTCGGCAGGGATCACCACCGCCTCACCACCCTTCTCACGCACCAGCGCCGCGACCTCCTCCAGGGGCTCGGAGCGCCGGCCCACCAGCGCCAGGCGTGGCGAGTACTGGGCCAGGTCCAAGGCCAGGGCGCGGCCGATACCGCTGCCGGCACCGGTGAGCAGGATCGATCGGTTGTTCAAATCCATGAGGGTTACCTCCGGTCAGATTGGGACAGGGCAAGAACGGTCTTCAGGTGCAGATCCGGCAGGGATGGGTGGCCGTACCGGAGAGGCCGACGCGGGCTGCACCGCACGGCGGTGGCGGCATGCCACCGTGGAACCGGCGAGCCGGCACGACTCAGTCGGCGAGGTGCTCCGCCATCGCCTCGGCGACCGCGGCGGGGGAGTCCTCGGTGGGGATGTGCTTGCCGTCCACCTCCACCAGGTCCGAGCCCGGGATCTCCTCGACGTAGCGGCGGGCGTAGCCGACCTTCTGGAAGTCGTCGTCGCGGCCCCACACCAGACGGGTGGGCAGAGCCGCCTCCTGCAGGGCCGGCACCAGGTCCATCGTGTACCGCGGGTCCGCTGCCGCGGCCAGCGCCGTCCAGGACCGGACCCGGGCCGCATCCCGCCACGGCGTCAGATAGTCGGCCAGCTCCTCCTCCCCCAGCTCCCGGGCCACGCTGCCACGGGTGGAAGCGGCCCGAGCGGTGAGCAGGTCCTCCACAGTGGTGGCCGTCCGCACCTGCGGGTCCCGGAAGCGCTCGACCGCCGGCACCGGCCAGGAGTCGAACATCACCGAGTTCATCAGCACCAGCCGCCGCACCCGCCCGCTGGTCGCGGCCACGTGCTGGGCGATCCCGCCGCCGATGTCGTGGCCGGCCAGGTCGAACTCCTCCAGCCCCAGGGCGTCCGCCGCGGCCAGCACCGTGTCGGCCAGGGCCGGGACATTGGCGTGCTCGACGTCGAGCTCTCCGCCGCTGGCACCGAAGCCGGGCAGGTCCAGGGCCAGGCACCGGGCGGCCTCGCCCAGGGCCGGCAGCACCGGCTGCCACACCCGGCTCCAGAAGGTGCCGTGGAGCAGCAGCAGGGGCCGGGCCGACGGGTCCCCGGCGGCCAGGTAGGACAGCTGGGCGCCGTCCACCTCGACGTGTTCGCGGGATACGAGATGGGTCATGTGGTGATCTCCTGTTCCAGTGCGCAGATCGTGAATCCGACGGTGTCGGGATCACCGATCCTCACGTGGGGAATCAATCAGCTTGCTTTGCACCCTACGGGCATCCTGCGCACGAGAAAACCCGGCCAGCCCCTGCGGCACGCAGAATTGTCGGTGCACCTCCCGCCGCCCGCGCGCCTGCTGCCAGGGCGGGGCCACGTCCATGAGCGTGCCGACGACGTCCCAGCCGAGCACCGCGGGAAACCGCGGCGGCAACCGCCGCATCACGTCCCGTCGGCGTCGCCGTCGGGCGGCCCTGAGCCGCTGGACGCGGCGCCGGCGCGCCGGTTACGCGGGGACGTAGTCGAACGTGTCGGGGTCCGGGCCCGTGCGCTCGTCCTTGTTCAGCGCCGTGATCGCCTGGATGTCCGCGTCGGTGAGCTCGAAGTCGAAGAGCTGGAAGTTCTCCTCGACACGCGAGCGGGTGACGGACTTGGGGAACACGATGTCGTTGCGCTGGAGGTGCCAGCGCAGCGTGACCTGAGCGGTCGTCCTGCCCAGGCGCTCGGCGATCGCGGTGATCGCCGGGTCGTCGAGGACCGCTCCCTGAGCGATGGGCGACCACGCCTCGGTCGCGATGCCCTGCTCCGCGTTGTAGGCGCGCACCGTCTCATTGGTCAGGTACGGGTGGACCTCGATCTGGTTCACAGCGGGCTTGACGCCGGTCTCGGCGATGATCCGGTCGAGGTGGGGCACCTGGAAGTTCGAGACGCCGATCGCGCGGGTCAGGCCGGCGTCACGGATCTCGATCATGGCCTTCCACGTCTCGAGGTAGTCGACGTCGATCGTGGGCAGCGGCCAGTGGACGAGGAACAGGTCCATCGGGCCGCCGAGCCGCTCGACGCTCTTCTCGGCCTCGCGCAGCGCGTCGTCACGACGGTGGAAGCTGTTGTTGAGCTTGCTCGTGACGAACACCTCGTCGCGGCTCAGACCGGAGGCCCTGAGCGCGTCGCCGACGCCTTGCTCGTTGCCGTACATCTGCGCCGTGTCCACGTGGCGGTATCCGACCTCGAGGGCCATCGTCACGGCCGCCTCGGTCGTCTCCGGCGGAACCTGGTACACGCCGAAGCCCAGCTGCGGGATGCTGACATCATCGGCGATCCGGATCTCAGGGACGGAAGTCATGCACGTTCTCCTTCATCAGCGGTCGGCTCCGGGAACCCGCAGCCACGAAGCACAACCGTTCTCGGCCGGCGGCGTATTTCGCTGGTTCCATAGGAGATCGCTATCGAACGGCTGACCGCCGGCGAGGAGCATCCGACCTAGCATGTTCGGCATGACGACTTTCGCGATCATCGGAGCAGGACGAAACCTTGGCGAGGCGCTCGCCCGACGCTTCGGCCGGGAGGGCTACAGCCTGGCCCTCATCGCCCGGAACCAGGAACGGGTCGACCAGCTGGCCTCCGACCTGGTCGCTGACGGCTTCACCGCGAAGGGCTACGCGGCGAACGTGCGCGACACCGACAGCCTCGTCGCGGCCCTCGACCAGGCGACCCAGGACCTCGGCCTCATCGAGGTGCTGTCGTGGAACCCGCTGCCGCAGAAGGAGTTCCTGCGACCGCTCCTGGAGTCCACGGTCGGGGACATCAGGGCCGCCGTCGAGTTCTCGGTCTACGGTCCCGTCGCCGGCGTGCACCAGGTGCTGCAGGGCATGCGCGTGCTGAAGAAGGGCTCCCTGCTCTTCGTCAACGGCGGAAGCGCTGTGCAGCCGGTGCAGCACTTCGCGGGCACCTCGATCGGGTTCGCCGGCGAGACCGCATACGTCGAAATGCTGAACCAGGCGCTGAAGGACGAGCCGATCTACGTCGGCCAGCTCATCATCCCCGGCGCGATCATCCCGGGCGACGAGCAGAAGGATCCGCAGGTGCTCGCGGAGAAACTGTGGCAGATGCACTCCCAGCGCAGCCAGCTGCGGGTGTTCGCCACCGAGCTGGAGACGCAGCCGTACTGACCCAGCCCGACTAACGTGTCGGGTATGGATGTTCGTCAGCTGGAGTTCTTCATCGCCGTCGCCGAGGAGAGCAGCTTCACGCGTGCGGCCGAGCGCTCGTTCGTCTCCCAGCCCGGACTGTCGGCGTCGATCCGCTCGCTCGAGCGCGAGCTCGGGACTCAGCTGTTCACGCGCGGTCGCCAGGGCGCGTCCCTGACGAGTCCGGGCGCGGCGTTCCGGCCGCGGGCCGAGCGGATCCTCGAGCAGGTGCGCGAGGCCCAGCGCGCGGTCATCGGCGACGAGCCCGGGCGCGCTGAGCTGCGCATCGGCGCCGAGCAGTGTCTCGGCGGCGCTGTCGACATCGTCGACATCCTGACGTCGTTCGCAGGCGAGCACCCGGCCGCCGATCTCGAGTTCGTCCAGGACGTGAGCTCACGCCTTGCCCCGATGCTCGACGAGGGGCGCCTCGACGTCGCTCTCATCGCCGCACCGGCGGGGTCCGTCCCCGTGCACGACAGCTTGCTGCTGCGTCGAGAGCCGTTCGTCGCGCTCTCGCACACGGACGTGCCGTACACGTCGCTTGCGGATCTTCAGGATGTCCGCACCGTCGACTTCGGTGACACCTGGGAGGCGCGGCGCGTCCTCGACGCAGCGCTCGCCGCCGCCGGTGTGACACGGCGCACGATGGTCGAGGCCAACGACGTGCACATGCTCGTCGATCTTGTCACCCGCGGCTTCGGGATGGCGATGGTGCCCGAGTCGATCGCCGCGAAGCAGGTAGCCCAGCACCTCGTGCACACGCCGCTCGCCGACGCCCCGGAGTGGGAGGTGCACCTTGCCACCTGCTCCGACCCGTCGCCGTCCGCGAGAGCGTTCGCGAGCATGTTCGTTCCGCAGGCGGAGATCGTCTCCTTCCGCGGGGATCTCGCGGTCCAGCCGTAGTCGCCGCTGGACCTGGCTGCTGCGTGCCGCACAGCAGCTGGTCGTCGAGGTGGCGCACGCCCACCCTCCACACCACCTCATGCGCGCGGTGCTGCCGCCGCAGCCCTGCCCCGAGTGCGGCCGTGCGTGCCACGATCCGTTCGAGCGGTCCTGGGCCGAGGGCGCGGAGCCAGGCGGTGGCGGCGAGCGCAGCCACTGCCGCGGTGAAGAAGGCCGCCCCGGCAACGAGAGCTGTCGCGGACAGGTGCGGGAACGGGACGGCCAGCAGGAAGAAGGCCCCGGAGCAGACAGTGAACCGGCGCCCCGTGCGGCCAGCCGGAGCCGGGTCGTTCGCCGGGCACCCCCGGACTGGGTGCGTCCAAAGGCGCCCGTGGTTCAGCCGGGTGTTCGGCGCCCCTGGCGCAGCCCGATCTCGTAGGCGGTGAAGGAGACGAGGGTCACCGCGATCAGCGGCAGCACGAACCAGGCCATGACCGCGGTGAACCCTTCCAGTGCGTCGTGTGCGGTGGCGGCCAGGACGACATATCCGGTGTAGGCCAGGTACAGGGCGACGAAGAGGGCGCCCTCCCAGCGGGCCACCGCGAACCCGGTGAACGCGATGGGCAGCAGCGCGACGGCGGCCGCCAGCATCACCGGCATGTCGAGGGCCGCCGCGGCACTGGACACGGGGACGCCGTCCGGAGCGATCAGAGCGGGCAGCCCGAGCACCACCCCGATGTTGAAGATGTTGCTGCCCACCACATTGCCCACGGCCAGGTCGCGTTGGCCCCGGCGCACCGCGATGATCGAGGTCGCCAGCTCGGGCAGCGACGTCCCCACGGCCACCACGGTCAGTCCGACCACCAGGCTGCTCACCCCCAGCGTGGTGGCGATGTTCACCGCGCCTTCGACGAGCAGCGTCGCCCCGGCCACCAGCAGGGCAACCCCCAGCACCACCAGCAGCAGCGACCTGCCGATCGACGCAGGCGGCGGCTCCGCGGCCTCTCCGGCGGCATCGGGGACGGACGAGCCGCCGGCCGGGCTCGCGGCACGGGCCGGGGACCTCGCATTCCGCCTGCTGAGGAGCACGGTCAGCACCGTGTGCGCGACCACAGCGCAGAAGAGGATCAGCCCATCCACCGCGGTGATCCGACCGTCGAGGGACACGACCAGCAGCCCGACCGTCATGGCGACCATCAGGGGCAGGTCGAACCGCACCAGCCGTTGCTTCACGGCCAGGGGAAGAACCAGTGCGGAGAGCCCGAGGATCAGCAGGACGTTGACGATGTTGCTGCCCACCACGTTGCCCACGGCCAGCCCCGGTTCATCGCGCAGGACGGCCCCGACGGTCACAGCCAGCTCCGGTGCCGAGGTGGCCGCCGAGACCACGGTGAGCCCGACCACCAAGGACGAGATGCCCACACGCCGGGCCAGGGCTGATGCTCCTCGCACCAAGAACTCCCCGCCCAGCACCAGCAGCACCAGCCCGGCCACGATCCGTCCTGCATCCAGAGGGTCCATGGGCAGGAGTGTACGTAGCCCGGGCGCCCCCACGTGGCGCGGTGCGCGCCGCTCCCTCACGTGGAGTGCATTGCCCCCGCTCGGTACGGGGCGGCCATTCCGAGGTGGGATGCACTCCGATCCGTCCGCATCCTGCTGGCCGGGCCGTTGAGGAACTCTTGAGGAATCGGCGCGGACCGGTCGATGGACGATGACTGGCCGCGGCACTTCATGGCCGCACCCCTGGGCATCGGAGCCGTCGGGCCGGCCATGACCGTGGCGCCCCGGCCCCCGGATCGGGGCCCGGATGGTTGCACGCTCAGTAGGCGACGGTGAAGCGTCTGCGGCGGTGTGCCGGGGCCTCGATCTCGTCGACGACGGCGGTGGCCAGGTCCGCCCCGGAGATGAACGAGTTGCCCTGCTCATCGGTCAGCAGCACGTCGCCGCCGACGCGGTAGGTGCCGGTGGCCTGTCCGGGGGCGAAGGCGCCGAATCCGGCGGCGGGGCTGACGTAGAACCAGTCCAGCTGTTCGGGCCGGGCCTGCAGGGCCTTCAGCAGCGCCTCACCGGTCCGGACCTCGGGCAGGAACTCGGAGGGGAAGCCCTCGGTGTCCATCAGCTTCGGGCCGCCCTCGGCGACCAGCAAGGACCCGGCCCCGCCGATGACCCCCAGTCGGATTCCGGCGTCCTGGGCCAGATCGGCGAGCTTGTCGACGACGCCTTCGAGCTTGCCCTCGAGCTCTCCCCGGGGCGAGAGCGTTTCGATGACCACGTCCGTCTCCGTCACGGCCTGGGCGAGGAACGCGTCGTCGAAGACGGAGCCTGTGACGTAGGTGGCGCCCTCGACCGGTGCGGCCGGGGTGGTGCGGCTGTAGGAAGTGACCTCGTGACCGCGTTCGACCGCTTCGGCCACGATGTGCGACCCGGCGTAGCCGGTGCCGCCGAGAACCTTGATCCGTGCCATGGGTTGCTGCTCCTTCGACAGTGGAAATGACAGATCTACCGGTGCGAAACACCAACAGTTACCCTAAGTAACCAGCGCACCGAGAGGAAGTAGGCACCTGAAAGTACGTTATGGGTGCCGCAGTAACTGGAAAGGACACCGCATGCGCGAGGAAGCCGCAGATCCCTACAGCCGCCACTGCCCGTCACGGCAGGTGCTGGATCGGATCGGTGATCGGTGGACGGTCCTGGTCGTGGGCGCCCTGAACGACGGGCCGTTGCGCTTCTCGCAGCTGGCCGCCCGGATCGACGGCGTGTCTCAGAAGATGCTCACCCAGACGCTGCGTGCTCTGCAGCGCGACGGACTGGTGACGCGCACGGTGCACCCACAGGTCCCGCCGCGGGTGGAGTACGAGCTCACCGAGGCCGGGCACACCCTGCAGGAACCGCTGAAGGCCCTGGAGGACTGGGCCACCACGCACATGCCGGCGATCCTCGCCGCACGGCAGCGCTACGACACCGCAGGCCACCAGGCGGGACAGCATCACGGAGGGATGGCACCCGAGCCGGCCCGATGACCGGTAGCGGGCCACTTGCGAACCAGGTGGGACGGAGACCACTGCTGTTGCCTGCACATGGTTCGACCGGCACCAGGGTACGTGGTGTCCACGCGGAGTGCTTTCTCGTCACCGTTGCATCTGCTCAGTATTCGTCCGGCGTCGACAGACGCGTGCAGCGGCCCGCATGGGCGGTCCCCAGGGTGTGCCGGTTCTTGTCGATGCACAGAGGCACCCCACTCTCACTGTGGGCCCGCACCGGAGACGCGGGTTGCCCCGGGGCCGAACCGTGCACCTGGGATGCCGGGACGACGAACGCACAGTCGCCCCTGCATGTGCCTGCCTTCTCGTCCGCTCACACCGGCACGCCGTCCGCCGCACACCTCCACCCTGCTCCGCCGGAGGCGGTGCGGGTCGAAAACCGTCGCACCAGAGAAGGCAGTGCCGAAGCACAGGTCCACGAGAAGCGCACCGCGTGCACCGGCGGAACCCTGATGGCTGCGCGGCAGAGCCGGGAGGCAACGACCTCCTGGGCTGATCCCCCTGCAGGGCGCGGGCGTGACCGGAATCGGCGCCGCCCACCCGAGAACTCCGGGGAGCTCCGGACTACAGCCGGTTGATGAAGTCTCCGATGTTCTCCCACGTCCAGGACTCACAGCGCGCCGGGCCCATCTCCATCGGCTTCGCCCGGTGCCCGGTCTCCACCCACAGGCCCAGCAGCGGCTTGCCCGCATCCACCGCGCACCGGATCTGCCACAACGCTTCGGCCGAGTCCGGCGTGTAGCCGCCGACCAGCGCGATCACTCCGTCGCAGGCGCGGATCCGCTCCCGCACGTCCTTCTTCCACTCGCCCGGGCACGTCCCGTCTCCGGGCGAGTCCAGGAACCGGGCCTGATCCCCGGCCCGGGCCCATTGCGCGGTGAACAGATCCCGGAACAACTCGTCCTGCTCCGCGAAAGCCAGAAAAACGGTCTTCGGCGCCATTGCCGTCAACTCCCCAACCTCAGCCATCAGTGGTAGTGCAAGACACCGTATGGCGTGAGGCGCCCAGACGGGTTGCCGCCACGCAACATGCCTTAACGCACGAGGACGAGCCGGCCAACGAGCCCCTCCTGTTTCCTGCTCCACCACCGCTCCCAGCTCGCCCGCCGGCACCACGACCTGCTGCACTGCACGGGCAGCGAAGGCTGAACCGCCTCGGCTTCCAAGCGACACGACTTCGCGGGCCGGCACCTGCAGGTGCCGGGGCCCGCGAAGTCCCGGACTGCTCAGCGCAGCTGAACGGCTCCGCGCCGACCAGAACGCAGGGGCAGTTCAGCCCCTGGGCGAGTCAGGCGCGCACGCTCCGGCGGCCGGCGAGCACCACGCCGCCGGCGGCACCGCCGAGTCCGACGAGGCCGAGGGCGACGATCCCGGTGTTGGACTTCTCCGGGGCCATGGCCACCCCGGTGTCCGCACCGCCGACCGGCATCTGCTCGATCTGCGGATCGGTGGGGACATCACCGACCGGAGGCAGCGGAACGTATGCGTAGTCGGCGTTCTCGCACGCCACCCCGTCCGCGTCGGAGTCCAGCTCCGGGGTGTAGCGGGGGTCCCCGACGGGAATGTTGTAGACGCCCGCGCCCGCTGCGGCATCGCAGCTCTCGAACAGCGGGAACGACAGGGCGGAGGCCGGGGCTGCGGTCAGAGCGGAGAATCCGACAGCAGCGATCAGGGCGGAGCCGGCAACACTTCTTCTCATGGGTCTCTCAACTTTCGCGAGCAGTGATGACCTTCGAACCGTACCCATGAATTGGCTCACAATCGTGAATTCGAGGACAGCAACACGTTTGTGACAAGTCGGTATGCGGACGGGCTACCCGTAGCGCATCTCCGGGGCGGTTTCAGCGGAGCGGACGGCAGCACGGTGGTGCGGGAGCCGATCCACACGTTGTTCCCGATCACGATGGGCGCCGGGTGCATGTCCGCCCGGCGGCTGAGAACGAGGTCGTGGTTCAGCGTGGCCAGCACCGTGCTGTGCCCCCGATCAGGCAGTCGTCGCCGATGACCACCCCACCCTGGTCCTGGAGGGTGCACCCGGAAATGATGAAGACCCGTGTGCCGAGGGTGATGTTCTTGCCGAGGTCGGCGTGGAAGAGCGGGAACACCGTCACCGACTCATCGATCGGCTTGCCGGTCAGCTGGGTCAAGAGCTCCCGCACCCGGGCCGGCTCCCGGTGTCCGCCGTCGAGCTCCCCGGTGATGCGCAGGGCCTCCTGGCTCGTCCGGCGCCTCACCTCGTGCAGAGGCTAGTCCCCGGTGATGGTGCGCCCGGCGTTGAGCTCCTCCAGAAGGTCGGTCAGTTCCAGGGGGCAGCTGGTCGGCCAGGGAGCGTGCGGCGGTGTTGTCGAACAGGGTTCCGGTCACCGCGGTGCCCTCGATGTCGAGGATGATCGGGACGCCTGCTGCGGCGGATGGGGTGCTGATCTCGTCGGTGTCCTCCTTCCTGGCCGGGGTCGACGCCGGACGGGGCTCCGGGGAAGAGCCGGTGGTGCTGCAGGCCGTCGGAGTCGCGGTCAACACGGCCGGCAGCATCACGGCCGTGCGGCGGGTGCGCAGGCCGAGGGCGGCAGGGCCAGGCCTGCGTGTTGTCCCGACCGGCACAGCGGGCTCGGGCCGCGATGCCGGTGCCGGTGCCGGTGCCGGTGCCGGTGCCACGGAGCGTGTCCGCATGGTGCGTGGGCTCAGGCCAGGGTGGCGGTGTCGATGACGAAGCGGTAGCGCACCTCCGAGGCCAGCACTCGCTGGTAGGCCTCGTTGATGGAGGAGGCGCCGATGAGCTCGGTCTCGAGGACGATGCCGTGCCCGGCGCAGCAGTCGAGCATCTCCTGGGTCTCTGCGATGCCGCCGATCATCGAGCCGGTGCAGGTGCGACCGGCCCCCGATCAGGGAGAAGACGTTCAGGCTCAGCGGCTCCGCCGGGGCCCGCACCCCAGCGGCGCAGCAGGGAGTAGGTGGTGATCCCGGCGCACAGCAGCGGCGCGGCGGCGGCGAAGTCCAGGGAGTCGGGCACGGAGAGGAAGCCAGCGCCTGCCGCGTACGACAGGAAGACCGCTCGCACCACTGGTGCACTGCTCGAAGGTGTTCGCGGCGAGCCGGAACCGTTGACGTGACCCTCAGGGCGTGACAGGTTGATTGGAAAGCAACCTGACGAATATGGAGGCGATCATGGCCGATCAGTACACGATGCAGGATCCGACCACCCAGTACCCGGGCCCGGACGAGAGCTTCGAGCAGCAGCAGGAGGGTCCGGGCCTGCAGCAGGAGATGGCGCCGAAGCCGGACTCCGGGGAGTCCAGCTACCGCGGCTCCGGGCGGCTGGAGGGCCGCAGGGCGGTGGTGACCGGGGCGGACTCCGGGATCGGCCGGGCCACCGCGATCGCCTACGCCCGGGAGGGCGCCGACGTGGTGCTGTCCTACCTGCCCGCCGAGGAGGCCGACGCCCGGGAGGTCGTGGAGCTCATCGAGCAGGCCGGGCGCCGGGCGGTGGCCGTGCCGGGGGACGTGACCGACAAGGCCTACTGCGAGCAGCTGATCGCCACCGCCGTGGCCGAGCTGGGCGG
>NZ_MKJW01000124.1:0-19410 GCF_001942375.1 Kocuria sp. CNJ-770 | reverse complement strand
TGCTCGTCGCCGGCTCCGCCGCCGACGGTGCCGTGGCGCGGCTGCTCGCCGCGGAGCCCCGGGCGCCCGACCGGCCCGGCCGTGGCCGCCGCGCTGTGGGAGGCCTGCCGGCAGGACGGGGCGGTGCTCGTCGCCGGCTCCTCCAACCCCGTGCGGGACCTGGACCTCGCCGCCCGCCCCGGCCCCGTGTCCCCGCTGGTGGTCGCCAACCGCGGGCTCGCCGGGATCGACGGGACGGTGGCCACCGCCGCGGGCGCGGCGCTGGGCACCGGGCGCCCCGTCCGCGCCCTCGTGGGGGACCTGACCTTCCTGCACGACGCCTCCTCCCTGCTGCTGGGCGCCGGCGAGCGGGAGCCCGACCTGCAGGTCCTGGTCCTCAACGACGGCGGCGGCGGGATCTTCGCGACCCTCGAGCACGGCGCGCTGGGGGAGCAGCAGGAGTACCGCGACGTCGTCGAGCGCTTCTTCGGGACCCCGCACGAGGCGCGCCTGGACGCGCTCTGCGCGGGCTACGGGGTCCCGCACCGGCGGGCGGACAGCCTGCCGGAGCTCGCCGCGGCGCTCGCCGGGCCCGTGCGCGGCCGCTCCGTGCTCGAGGTGCGGGTGGAACGGCGGGAGCTGCGGGCCCTGCACACCCGGATCCGGGCCGCGGTGGCCGGTCCCGCGGACTGAGCCGAGCCCGTCCGCGTCCCTGGGGCGTCCGGGCGGCGTGCTGGCGCCCCGGGATGTGTTCCCCGGCCGGACTGTGGGACGGGCTGCGGGCACGGTCCGCATGGACGGACTGCGGGAACGGACCGCGGGAACGGACCGCGCGGAAGGGCCCCGTCCCCGGGGAGGGGACGGGGCCCTGCGGCGGCCTGCGGGCGGAGCGGCCGCCGGGTCAGCGCTCCGGGGCCTGCACCTGGGTGGGGTTGAGCACCCGGGCGAGGAACGACTGGGTGCGGGGCTCCTTCGGGGTGCCGATGACCTGGGCGGCGGGGCCCTCCTCGACGACCACGCCGCCGTCCATGAAGACGACCTTGTCGGCGACGTCGCGGGCGAACTCCATCTCGTGGGTGACCACGAGCATCGTCATGCCCTCGGCGGCGAGGTCGCGCATGATGGACAGCACGTCGCCCACCGTCTCGGGGTCGAGGGCGGAGGTGGGCTCGTCGAAGAGCATCAGGGACGGGTCCATCGACAGGGCGCGGGCGAT
This sequence comes from Kocuria sp. CNJ-770, assembly GCF_001942375.1. Classification (NCBI taxonomy): domain Bacteria; kingdom Bacillati; phylum Actinomycetota; class Actinomycetes; order Micrococcales; family Micrococcaceae; genus Kocuria; species Kocuria sp. CNJ-770. The sequence goes on along the minus strand of NZ_MKJW01000124.1, from coordinate 18,215 downwards.
GGCCACGCGCTGCTGCTGGCCCCCCGAGAGCTGGTCGGGGTGGTTGTCGGACTTCTCGGCCAGGCCCACGCGGTCGAGGTTGGCCCGGGCGATCCGCTCGGCCTCGGCCTTGTCCCGCTTGAGCACCTTGACCTGGGCCACGGTGCAGTTCTCGAGGACGCTCAGGTGCGGGAACAGGTTGAACTGCTGGAAGACCATGCCCACGTGCCGGCGCATCCGGTCCACGTCGGCCTCGGGGTCGGTGACGTCGAAGTCGCCGATCGTGATCCGCCCCTGCTGGGGCCTCTCGAGCAGGTTCACGCAGCGCAGGAGGGTCGACTTGCCCGAGCCGGAGGGGCCGATGAGGCAGACCACCTGGCCGGCTCCCACGCTCAGGGAGATGCCCTTGAGCACCTCGAGGGAGCCGTAGGACTTGTGCAGGCCGTCGATCACGACGGACGCGGCGCCGGCGAGGCCGTCGGCGGGTGCGGGCTGCGAGGAGGATGCAGTGCTCATCGTCTGGCTCCTAGGACTTCTTCATGCGGTCGGTCTTGGACTCGAAGCGGCGGGTCAGGATGCCCAGCGGCACCGTGATGATGAGGTAGCAGATGCCCGCCACGACCAGGGGCGTCAGGCCGGCGCCGGAGCCCGAGATCGCCTCGCGGCCGTACTTGGTGAGCTCGTACTGGCCGATGCCCATGCCCAGCAGGTAGACCAGGGAGGAATCCTTGGTCAGCAGGATGACCTCGTTGGTCAGCGGCGGCAGGACGATCCGCAGGGCCTGCGGGATGACGATCGTGACCATCGCCCGGGCGTGGGACATGCCCAGGGAGCGGGCGGCCTCGTACTGGCCCTTCGGCACGGCCTGCAGGCCCGCCCGCAGCGACTCCGCGATGTAGGCGGCGGCCACCAGGCCCAGGGCGACCATGACCGTGACGTAGTGGTTGAAGCGGAAGCCGAAGGCCAGCGGGATGCCGTAGCCGAAGGCGAGGAAGACCAGCAGGGCGGGCACGCCGCGGAAGAACTCGATGTACAGCGTGGCCAGCCACCGGTAGGGCGCCACGGAGGAGAGCTTCATCAGCGCCAGGACCACACCCCCGGTGAGACCGACCACGAAGCCGAGCAGCGTGTAGATGAGGGTGTTCTTCAGCGCGGTGGTGATGATGCCGGGGAACTGCTGGGCGGCGATCTCCGGGTTGAACACCTTCTCGATCAGCAGCGGCCAGTCGGCGATCGCGAGCAGCGCGAGGACGACGAGGATCAGGACGGCGTACTGGATGCCGCGGGAGAGCCGGGCTCTCTGGTGCATGGTCATGGCCATGGAGTGGTCCGTTCTGGGTGGTACGGGCGGTCGGTGGCGGAGCCGGCGCCCCGGGTGCGGGGCACGGGGTCCTTCGGTCAGTCCTTCTCCTGGACGGGGATCCACTGCTCGACGATCTGCTCGAGCGTGCCGTCCTCCTCGATGCGGTCCAGGGTGGCGTCGACGGCCTGGAGCATCGCCGCATCGCCCTTCCGGACGGCCACGCCGAGCTGGTCGTCGAGGTCCGCGGTCTCCTGGACCACGAAGTCCGGGTCGTCCTGGGCGTGCTCGGCGATCGCGGTGACGTCGTCGAGCACGGCGTCCACGGCGCCGGTGCTGAGCCCGGTGAACAGCGTGGTGGCGTCCTCGAACTGGACGGTGTCGAGGCCGAGCTCCCGGGCCTGGGTCTCCCCGACGGTGCCCTGCATGACCCCCACGCGCACCTGCTCCTCGCGGGCGGCGTCGATCGAGGCGACGCCGTCCTCCCCGTCGGTCACGAGGCCGACCTCGTTGTCGTAGTACGGGTCGGAGAAGTCCATCACGCTCCGCCGCTCCTCGGTGATGGACAGGGCGGAGATCGCCACGTCGCACTGGCGGGTGTCGAGGGCGGCGCCGGACTGGATGGACTCGAAGCCGAGCGTGACGTTCTTCATCTCCACGCCGAGGTCAGCGGCGATCTCCCGGCCCAGGTCCATGTCGAGGCCCACCATCTCGCCGCCCTGCTCCATCTCGAACGGCGGGTAGTTGGACTCCGAGCACACGGTGAGGAAGCCGGGCTCCACCAGGGCCACCGCGGCCGACCCGCTGTCCACCGGGGTCGCGGACCCGGCGGCGGTCTCCGCGGCGGTGTCCTCGGCGGAGCCGCCGGAGCAGGCCGTGAGGGCGAGGACGGCGGCGGCGGACAGGAGGCCGGCGGCGCGGCGGCGGGACGGGCGGGGCATGGGCGGTTCCTCCGGTAGGAGCGGTGGTCGACGGCGCGGTCGGGCCGCGCGAGGAGCCGGCTCTACGGGGCGGTCACCCCCGACTGCGTTCGGGACACAAGGATACGGTGCAATCCGCGCGTCCGGGCGCGCCGCCGGAGCCCGGGCCCGGCGGGCTCAGCGGACGGAGAGCCCGGGGGCGGGCACGAGCCGCTCGACGGCGCCGTCGGCGCGCTGCCCGAGGGCCTGGAGCATGGGCCGCAGCTTCGCCCAGGTCTCGGCGAGCTCGGCCTCCGGGTCGGAGGCGGCCACGATGCCGCACCCGGCGTAGAGCCGCACGGTGCGCTCGTCCTCCTGCACCGCGCCGCGCAGGGCGATGCCCCAGTCCCCGTTGCCGGCGGCGTCCAGCCAGCCGACCGGCCCGGCGTACAGGCCCCGGTCCATCCGCTCCAGCTCCGGGATGGTGGCCGCCGCCACGGCGGTGGGCGTCCCGCAGACCGCGGCGGTCGGGTGCAGCGCCTCGGCCAGCTCCAGGGCGGAGGGCGGGTCCCCGGCCGGGCCCGGGCGCAGCGCGGCGGTGACGTCTGAGGCGAGGTGCCACACGTTGGGCAGCTCCAGGATGAACGGCTCGGGGGAGGTGGTCACCGCGTCCGTGTAGGGCGCCAGCGACGCCACGAGGGAGTCGATCGCGAAGCCGTGCTCGTGCTGCTGCTTCTCGGACTCCCCGAGCACCCGGGCGGCGTACTCCTGGGGGTCCTCGCCCACCGGGGCCGCGTCCCGGTCCAGGGTGCCCGCGAGCACGCGGGCGTGGGCCGCTCCGTCGAGCACCTGCACGAGCATCTCCGGGGTCGCCCCCATCAGCCGTCCCGCGGCGCCCCCGCCGAAGCCCACGCAGTACGTCCAGCACTGGTCGTAGCGGTGGGCGAGGTCCCGGACCACGGCCACCGGGTCGAGCGGCTCGTCGGTGCGGGCCACGACGTCGCGGGCCAGCACCAGCTTCTCCAGCCGGCCCGCGCGGATCAGGTCCACCCCGTCGCGCACGGCCCCGGTCCACTCGTGCTCGCCCAGTGTGCCGGGGGACAGACGGACGTCGGAGGGCACCGCTGCCGGTTCGTCCCCGGCGGCCGGCGGGCGGCCGGGGGCGGTGCCGAAGCGGCGCAGCCAGGCCGCGGTCACGTCGTCGAGGCTCAGCGCGAAGGGCGTGCCGGGCACCACGGCCACCACGAGGCTGACCCAGGCCAGGTCGTCGCGGCGGCCCACGAGCAGCTCCGGCACCACGAGCCCGGACTCGGCCCCGGAGGCCGAGGCGAAGGTGAACGCGCCGAACGCGGCGAGCCCGGTGCCCGGGACGCCCACCCGGTCCTCGACCACGGCGGCGGCGACCACGTCGTCCCACCACACGCGCGCGGCGGTGAAGCGGTCCGGGCCGCGCACCGTGTGCTCGGCGACCCGGCCGTGGGCCACGAGGCCGCGCCCGTCCACGGTCCAGCAGAGCAGGTCGGGCCCGGCCAGCAGCTCCCGCAGGTCCGGGGCGTCCGCGCCGAGGGCGGACAGCGGGACCGTGAGGGCGTGGAGCACGGGGACCGGCGGGGTGGTGGCGGGGTCGGTGGAGGACATCGCCCCCCAGTCTAAGCCGCGCGGCCGACAGCCCCGGCCCGCCCGCGGGCGCCGGGACCGCCGGGCGCGGGCGGACCGGGGCGTCGGAGGGAGGTGCGACAATGACCGGGTGAACCGAGCCGACCTGTCCAAGCAGCCGCACGAAGTCTCCGCCATGTTCGACGACGTGGCGCCGCGCTACGACCTCGTCAACGACATCCTCTCGCTGGGCCGGGCCCGCGGCTGGCGCAGGGTCGTGGCGGAGGCCGTCGCGGCGGTGCCGGGGGAGCGGGTGCTCGACCTCGCCGCCGGGACCGGCACCTCCTCGGAGCCCTACGCCGACGCCGGCGTGGACGTCGTGGCCGCGGACCTCTCGCTCGGGATGCTCGAGGTGGGCCGCGCCCGCCGCCCCGACATCGAGTTCGTGCAGGCGGACGCCACGCAGCTGCCGTTCGCGGACGCCTCCTTCGACGCCGTGACGATCTCCTTCGGCCTGCGCAACATCCAGGGCCACCGCCGGGCGCTGGCCGAGATGCTGCGCGTCACCCGCCCGGGCGGGCGGCTGGTGATCTGCGAGTTCTCCACCCCCGCCCTGGCCCCGCTGCGCACCGTCTACACGGAGTACCTCATGAAGGCGCTGCCGGGGATCGCCGCGCGCACCTCCTCCAACCCCGCGGCCTACCAGTACCTCGCCGAGTCCATCGCGGCGTGGCCGGACCAGGAGGAGCTCGCCGCGCAGATCCTCGAGACGGGCTGGGAGGGCGTGCAGTACCGCAACCTCACCGGCGGCATCGTGGCCGTGCACCGGGCCGTGAAGCCCGGCCCGGCCCGATGAGGGCCCTCGTCCTCGGCGGCGGCCCGGCCGGTGCCACCGCCGGGTACTGGCTCGCGGCGCACGGGATCCGGGCCACGGTCCTGGAGAAGACCGCGTTCCCCCGGGAGAAGGTCTGCGGCGACGGGCTGACCCCGCGGGCCGTGCGGGAGATGCAGCTCATGGGCCTGCCACACGGTCCGGAGCTGGGCTACGCCCGCAACCGGGGCCTGCGCCTGGTGGCCCGGCGGCGCACCGTCGAGGTGCCCTGGCCGGAGCTCAGCGACTTCCCCGGCTACGGGCTGGTGCGGACCCGCACCGGCTTCGACCAGCAGCTCGCCGAGCACGCCCGCGGCGCCGGTGCCCGGGTGCTGGAGCGCCGCTCCGTCACCGGGGTGCTGCGCGACCGCACCGGGCGGGTCGTCGGCGCCCGCGCGCACGTGCTCGACGACGCCGGGCGGCGCACCGGCGAGACCGAGGAGCACCGCGCCGACGTCGTGCTCGCCGCCGACGGCAACTCCGCCCGGGCCGCCGTGTCGGCCGGGCTGCACAAGCGCGGCGACCGGCCCATGGGCGTGGCGGTGCGCGCCTACTACGAGTCCCCCCGCTCGGAGCTGGACTGGATGGAGGGCTGGCTCGAGCTCACCGACGGCCACGACCCGCGCCGGGCGCTGCTGCCCGGCTACGGCTGGGTCTTCGGCGTCGGGGACGGCACGGCGAACGTGGGGCTCGGGATCCTGGACACCTCCCCGGCGTTCGGGTCCCTGGACTACCGGAAGGTGCTCGCCGGCTGGACCGCCTCCATGCCCGCCGAGTGGACCTTCGACGAGGAGCACCGCCGCGGCCGCGTGCTGGGTGCGGCCCTGCCGATGGCCTTCAACCGCACCCCGCACCACGTCCCGGGGATGCTCCTGCTCGGCGACGCCGCGGGACTCGTCTCCCCGTTCAACGGCGAGGGCATCTCCAACGCGATGGAGTCCGCCCGCTACGCCGCCGAGCACGTCGTGGCCGCGGCGGCCGCCAACGGCCCGGCCCAGCGCGAGCGCGTGCTCGCCGGCTACCCCGGCCGGGTGCGGCAGGAGTGGGGGGCCCACTTCACGCAGGGCCGCGTCCTCGCCCAGCTGATCGGCAGCCCCGCCGTGATGAAGGCCGCCGTGCGCACCGGCATGGCGGTGCCCGCGCTGATGCGGTTCGTGGTGCGGGTGATGACGGAGCTCTCCGACCGTCCGGCCACCGCGTGGGAGGACCGCGTGGTCGCCCTCCTGGACGCCCTGACGCCCCCCACGGACAACACCCGGCCCCCGAAAACTCGCTAGAGTGGTGGACCGTGACTGAAACCTCCTCCTCGAGCGCCGGCGGCCCCTCCACGGGTCTCGGCACCGATCAGGTGAAGCTGCCGGCCGGCTTCGACCTCATCGCGACCGACGACCGGCTGGGTCCGGTCGTGCTGCAGGCGCTCGCCCGGATCGAGGAGCGCCTGGACGAGGCGGTGCGCAGCGCCGACCACCTCGCCGACGTCACCTCCCGCCACCTGCTCCAGGCCGGCGGCAAGCGGGTGCGCCCGCTGCTGACCGTGCTGGCCGGGGAGATCGGCGGCGGCGTCAACGACGCCGTGCTCGAGGCCGCCGCGGTGGTCGAGCTCACCCACCTCGCGACCCTCTACCACGACGACGTCATGGACTCCGCGCCCCTGCGCCGCGGCGTGGCCACCGCCCAGACGGTGTGGGGCAACTCGGTGGCGATCCTCACCGGCGACCTCATCTTCGCCCGCGCCTCCTCCATGGTCTCCGACCTCGGCCAGCGCGCCCTGAAGATCCAGGCGGACACCTTCGAACGGCTCGTGCTGGGCCAGCTGCACGAGACGGTCGGCCCGCGCGACGGGCAGGACCCGCTGGAGCACTACCTCGACGTGCTCGCGGGCAAGACCGGCTCCCTCATCGCCGCCTGCGGGCACTTCGGCACCGTGCTGGCCGGCGCCCCGCAGGACGTCGTGGAGGTCATGGTCGAGTACGGGGAGAAGGTCGGCATCGCCTTCCAGCTCGCCGACGACGTCATCGACGTGGCCGGCGAGGACGAGGTCTCCGGGAAGTCCCCCGGCACCGACCTGCGCGAGGGCGTGCCGACCCTGCCGGTGCTGCTCCTGCGCCGCATGGCGGGGGAGGGCGACGCCGAGGCCCGGCGCGCCGTCGAGCTCCTCGACGGCGACCTCGCGTCCGACGCGGCCCTGGCCGAGGCCGTGGCCGCGGTCTCCGGGCACCGGGCCACGGACGAGGCCTGGCGGATCGCCCGCCGCTGGGCCGACGAGGCCATCGCCTCCCTCGCGCCGCTGCCGGACTCGGTGGCCAAGCGCGCGCTCGTGGCGTTCGCGCACGCCGTCGTCCACCGCGAGGCCTGAGCGAGGAGCCCGGAGGCCCCGCCCGGCACGGCCGGGCACCGGGGCGGACCGCGGCGCGGCGCGGCGGCCGGACGGACTAGCCTGTAGCCGTCCCCAGACCACTTACCGCACCCGAGGACCACCATGACCCAGTCCCCACCCGGCCGTGCCGCGGCGCCCCGCGAGGCGTTCTCCAGCCGCACGGTCTTCATCCTGGCCGCGATCGGCTCCGCCGTCGGCCTGGGCAACATCTGGCGCTTCCCGTACATCGCCTACGAGAACGGCGGCGGCGCCTTCCTGATCCCGTACCTGGTCGCCCTGCTCACCGCCGGGCTGCCGCTGCTCATGCTCGAGTACGGAGTGGGCCACCGCTTCCGCGCGTCCGCGCCCCTGGCCTTCCGCCGCCTCCACCCCAAGACGGAGTGGATCGGCTGGTGGCAGATGGGCATCAGCTTCGTCATCGCCGTGTACTACGCCGTGATCCTCGGCTACGCCATGCTCTACACGATCTTCTCGTTCAGCAAGGCGTGGGGCGACGACCCGGCGGCCTACTTCCTCACCGACGTCCTGCAGAGCTCGGAGCAGATCACGGTGGGCTTCGACTTCGTCCCCACCGTGCTGATCGCCACGGCGATCGCCTGGGCCGCGCTGCTGGTGGTCCTGCTGCTGGGCGTGCAGAAGGGCATCGGCCGGGTGAACCTCGTGCTCATCCCGCTGCTGGTGCTGATGTTCCTGTCGATCGTGATCATCGCCCTGACCCTGCCGGGAGCCACCGACGGGCTCAACGCCTTCTTCACCCCGAACTGGGCGGCCCTGGCCGACAGCTCCGTGTGGGTCGCCGCCTACGGCCAGATCTTCTTCTCGCTGTCCGTGGGCTTCGGCATCATGATCACCTACTCGTCCTACCTCAAGCCCAAGACGGACCTCACGAGCTCGGGCCTGGTCGTCGGCTTCGGGAACTCGAGCTTCGAGCTGCTGGCCGGCATCGGCGTCTTCGCGGCGCTGGGATTCATGGCCGGCGCCGCGGGCACCAGCGTCGACGAGGTCGCGACCTCCGGCATCGGCCTGGCGTTCATCGCGTTCCCCACGATCATCTCCCAGGCGCCGTTCGGCACCCTGATCGGTGTGCTCTTCTTCGCGACCTTGACCTTCGCCGGATTCACGTCCCTGGTGTCGATCGTCGAGGTGGTCGTGGCCGCGGCACAGGACAAGCTCGGGCTGCGTCGGCGCAGCGCGGTCCTGCTGGTGGTCCTGCCCATGGCCCTGATCTCGCTCGCGCTGTTCACGACCACCACGGGCCTGAATCTCCTCGACGTGACCGACAACTTCGTCAACCAGTTCGGCATCGTCGCCGCGGCCCTGGTGTCCGTCATGCTGCTCACCGCGGGCTTCTCGGCGCTGCCCACGCTGCGGGACCACCTCAACTCCGTCTCCTCGTTCAAGCTCGGCCGGGCGTGGATGGTCGTGGTCGGAGGCGTCACCCCGATCGTGCTGGGCTACATCCTCATCAACACGCTCACCACGACCCTCGCGGAGGGCTACGGTGACATGCCGGCGTGGTTCGTCAACACGTTCGGCTGGGGCACCGCCGTCGGCCTGGTGGTCATCGCGCTGCTGCTCTCGCGGCTGCCGTGGCCGGCCTCGTCCGCGGCCTCGGACCTGAGTCCCTCCCCGGCGATCCTGGACGCCTTCGTGGACCGCAACCGGATCCGCGGCGACCAGCCGCTGTCCCGCTGGTCGGACACCGCACTTCGCACCCCGGCCCTGGACCAGGACTTCTCCTACCGCACGGTGGAGCAGAACGCGGCCGCACCGTCGGGCAAGCACGCCGCAGGGGCCGCCACCCCGGCCGCGCCCTGGACGACCAGCGCGTCCGGCACCGGGTCCAGCACCCCGTCCGCCACCCCGTCCACGTCCGAGGAGGACCCCCGATGACCACGTCCGCCGTCATCATGATGATCGTCGCCGCGTTGCTGCTGTGGGGCGGCTTCGTCGCCGCGGTGCTGCACCTGCGGCGCACCCCGGAGGTGCCGGACGACGACCAGGGCTTCGGCTCCGAGGACTACCCCCGCACCACCTGACCGTCGTCCCGGGCCCGCACGGAACGGCAGGAGGGCCCCCGGCGCCGCGCGGCACCGGGGGCCCTCTTCGTGTCCTCGGACCGGTCCCGGGTCCTCGCAGAGCCTGGGGCTCGCGCCGGCCGCTTCCCGGTCCGCCCCGCGCCTCCCGCTGCCGCTGCCGGCGAAGTTCGCCCGGTACCGGCTCAGGCCCGCCCCGCCCTCCGTGCCCGCGGCGTGCGCATGGCGTCGAGCACGAGCAGGAGAACGGCGAGCCACACGAAGCAGAAGCTGACCCAGCGCACCAGCGGCATCTGCTCGCCGAGCACGAGCACGGCCAGCAGGAACTGCATGATGGGCGTCAGGTACTGGATCATCCCCACCGTGGACAGCGGGAGCCGGCTCGCCGCGGCGCCGAAGAGGATCAGGGGCACGGCCGTGATCACCCCGGCGGCCAGCAGCAGCGCGGCGTGGCCGGGGCCCTCCGTGCCGAGGGTCAGGGAACCGTCCGCCGACAGCGCCGCCACGACCACCGCGGCCACGGGGGTCAGGGCCAGGGTCTCCACCGTGAGGGTCACCACGGCGGGGAAGGAGGCCCCCACCCGGTTCTTGACCAGCCCGTAGAGGCCGAAGGAGAAGGCCAGGCCGAGGGAGAGCCAGGGCACGCTGCCGTAGAAGACGGCCATCACCACGACGGCGACGAACCCCACCCCGACGGCGGCCCACTGCAGCCGCCGCATCCGCTCCCGCAGCACGACCACGCCGAGCAGGATGGCCACGATCGGGTTGATGAAGTACCCCAGGGAGGCCTCGATGGTGTGCCCCGTGGTCGTGGCGAGCACGTAGAGGAACCAGTTGATCCCGATGAGCAGGCCCGCGAGGGCGAGGGCCGCCAGGGTGCGCGGGGTGCGCAGGGCCCGGCCCAGCGTGCCCAGCTGCCGCGTGAGCGCGAGCAGCACCAGGCAGAACAGCAGGGAGAACAGCACGCGCAGCGCCACGATCTCCAGGGGCGTGGCCGGCTCCAGGACGACGAAGTAGAGGGGCAGCAGCCCCCAGATGCCGTAGGCGCCGAAGCCGGCCAGCAGACCGGCCCGGGTCCTCGACTGCTCGTCGGGATCCGGGCCGGGTGCGGTGTTGTATGCGGTCACGCTCGAGGGTACCGCCGGGCCTCAGAGGCCGAAGAATCGGCTGAAGAAGCCCTTCTTCCGCTCGCCCTGCTCCTCCTCGGCCGGCTCCTCGCCCTCCACCACGGGCTCGGCCTCGGCGCTGCCCGGGACGCCGGGACCGGCCACGACCTCCCGCTCCACCTCGCGCTCGGCGGCGGGCTCCGGGATCCGCTCGGCGACCGGCTCGCGGGGCTCCTCCGCGGCGGGGCGGACGGGCTCGGGCCCGGGCACCACCGTGGTGCTCACGCGGCCGGGACGCACGTCCCGGTCCGAGGGCTCCTGATCGAAGGGCAGATCGCCGTCCGCGGCGGCCGCGACCGGCTCCGCGGTCTCCCGGGGCTGCTCGGTCTCGCGCACCGGCGCTGCGTGCTCCGGGGCCGCGTGCTCCGTCTCCACGAAGTCGGGGACCTCCAGCGGCTCGGACTCCTCCTGCCGGGCGTCGGCGGGCACCGGGGCCGCCTCGGGGGCGGCGGCCTGCGGCCGGCTCGCCTCGCGGGCGGCCGCGCTCTCCGCGGCGGCCGGTCCTCGCGCAGGGCCACGGCCCGGGCACGGGCGTCCGCCGCGAGGTCCGCGAGCACGTCGGGGCCGACGGTGGGCTCGGCGGGCTCGACGCCGGAGATCTGGTGGTCGTCGAACCAGAAGCGCTGGGCGCCGTCCCGGACGGTCACCACGCACGTCGCCTCGGTGTCCCACTCGATGTGCGCGCCGCGCAGCTTGGCGTAGGAGTCCACCGCGAGGTTGTGGTCCACCGCGGTGTCGGTGGTCAGCGCCTCGGCGATGACCCGCATCATCCGCTCCACGGTGAGCTCGGGAAGCTCGAACTCGGGGCCCTCCAGCAGCAGCCACGCGGTGACGCCGCCGCCTGCGCCCGCGGGGTAGTGCGCGTAGACACCGGTCACGGCCTTGGCCGCGAGCGTCAGCCGGCGGGCGAGTCCGTCCGCCAGGGGCAGCTCGTCGGTGGACAGCTCCTCCACGCCCAGGCGCCGGCCGGCCTCCCTCGCCTGCACCGCGGCGGAGACCACGGTGTCCGGGAAGTGGCCCAGCTCCTGCCAGGACCAGATCCAGGACCCGCGCGAGGTGGACTCGGTGCCCAGCAGGTACGGGGTGAGGCTCACGGGCGGGTCGGTCTGCAGGGTGAACGCGGGGGCGGAGAAGTCGACGTCCCACTCGGCGCCCTGGGTCAGCTCGGCCAGCCTGGCCTGGTACTCGGTGGAGATGAAGATCGACTCGTCGATCAGATCCTGCAGCGTTTTCGTCATGCGCCCAGGCTAGCAACCATCCCGGACGCGGGAGCGTCACGGCGGGGCCTCCGGCGTGCGTCGGGGACCCCGCCCGCGCCGCGGTGCAGGGGCGCGGCGGAGGGCCTTCGGTAGGGTGGTGGGCGAGGCCTCCGGGCTCCGCGGCGCCGCGTCCCGCCCGTGGCCGTCCGACGAGACCACCACGATCCGAGCAGGCCCCGCGCGGGCCGGGAACGAGCCACCGCATGAGCCAGACCCCCGCCACCTCGACCCCCGGACCGGGCCGGCAGGAGCTGCTGAACACCATCGGCACCTGGATCCTCTCGGTCCTGCGCACCGAGCCGGGATGGGACCGGATGATCGTGGACCTCAAGTTCCAGGGCGGCCGCGTCCACCTGCGCGTGCGCGAGCAGCGCGGGAAGGAGACGGTGCCCGGCACCGTGGGCCCCATCAAGGAGGACAGCGCCGTCATCCCGGCGGTCGAGCAGCTGCGGGACCGCTCCTACGTGCGGGGCCGAGGAACCTGGTTCACCGCGACCGTGGTGATCCTCGCGGAGGGCTGGCCCGAGCCCACCCACCGGATCGGCGGGACCTACGACCTCGAGGGCGAGCCGCGGCCGTGGGGGGCCGAGGGGCCCTGGACGGCGCAGGACCTGCTCGAGCACCTCCGGAGCTTCCCGCGCACCCGGGCCAGGATCCCGGGGTGGGCGGCCGAGCTCGCCGCGCGGGAGGGCGCCGAGCTGCCGGCCCTGGACCCGGGCGCCGAGCAGGAGCCGGAGCGCGAGGGCGTGGTCCACCCGCTGGTGCGGGCGGCGATCGACCGGTTCGTGGAGGCCCCCGACAACAAGGCGATGATCGAGGTCATCCGCCAGTGCATGGCCGGGTCCCTGCTGCTCGACGTCACCTCGAGCACCCTGGTCGAGGGCCCCGACGGGCAGGCCGTGGGGCCGGGCTCGACGCTGCGCGTCCAGACCCTCTCGGAGCCCGACGGGACCCGGTCGCTGGCCGCCTACACGTCGGCCGCCGAGGCGCAGGCCATGTTCGACCGGCACCACCCGGACGGGGGAAAGCCCGTGCTGCTGCGCGAGTCGGCCGTGAAGGTCCTGCAGATGCTGGTGGACGACCCCCAGCACGACCACCTGGTCATCGACCCCGCCCACCGGGGCTGCCGGATCAGCCGGCCCCAGATCCAGTGGGCGGTGCGGGCTCCGCACAACGACGTGGTCAAGGCGGCGATGCTCGAGAACAACATGTCCCAGCTGCTCGCCGGGCTCCTGGCCCCGGACGGGGTGCTGCTGCTCGGTGCCCGCGTACAGGGCGAACGGGCCGTCCCGGTCTACGCGAAGCCGCAGGAGGAGGGTGCGACCCCCGACACCCTGCTGCTGTTCACCTCCGCGGCGGAGGTCGCCGCCCTGGACCCGGGCCTGGAGGTGCGGTCCGCGCCGTCGCGCCAGGCACTGCGCTTCGCCCTGGACGCGGGGGCGGCGAAGGTGTGCATCAACGCCCACCCGCCCGTGGCGACGCTGACCGCCGAGCAGCTCCGGGAGCTGCTGGCCCTCGTGGAGAAGGAGGACACGCAGAAACCGGACACGCAGAAACCGGACGCGCAGCAGGAGGAGCGGGCGGAACCGTCCGCGGGGCGGCGCGCCGCCCGGGAACCGCGCGAGGACTGAGCCCGGCGCCGCCCGGCCGAGGCCGTCCGGCGGGGGAGGGGGGCGTTCGGCGGGCCTCGTTCAGCCGGGGACGGTCAGTCGGCGTCGTTCAGCGGGGCCGGTGCGGCGGCCAGGCAGTCGGCGCAGATGCCCTGGTAGACGACGTCGGCGGCCAGCAGCCGCATGCCGTGGTGCTCCGAGGGCGTGAGGCACGGGGCGTGGCCGACGGCGCAGTCGACGTCGACGACCGCCCCGCAGCGCATGCAGTAGGCGTGGTGGTGGTTGTCCCCGGTGCGGGTCTCGTACAGGGCCGGCGAGGCCGGCGGCTCGAACTTGCGCAGCATGCCGACCGCGGTGAGGTCCGAGAGCACCACGTAGACGGACTGCACGGTGATCGCGGGCAGCACCGCGCGGACCCCGGCCACCACGTCCTCCGCGGTGGAGTGCGGGCGGCGTTCGACCGCGTCGAGGACGGCCAGCCGCTGCTTGGTGACGCGGCGGCCGTGGGAGCGCAGCCGGTCCGACCACGCGGCGGTGCGGCCGGCGTCCGGGGCGGGGCGTTCCGTTGTCTGCATGCCACCACCGTAGCGTTATCACGATGAACTCACAATAGTGCGGGAGGTCACCAGGCCCGCCGGTGTGCGCCCCCACGCCCGTGTTACGAACGAAAAGGCGGCGTGACGCGGGCGCCGTGCCACCGTCCCGCGGCCCCACCTACGATGGGGTGCGGGGGATCGGGGGATCCGCAGCAGGAGGCGCACGCCTCGGCCGCGCGCCGGCACCGTCCGGGCAGGGATCCGGGCATCGCGAGAGCACTTCCGGGTCGCCCCGCACCGCCCTGCAGCCGCCCCCTCCCGAGAGCGACGGAGACCCATGACGCGCACCACCGATGAGGAGCTGCTCGCCGCCGTGCGGGCGGGAGAGCCCCACGCGTTCCAGGACCTCAGGGACCGGCACTGGCCCACGGCCGTGGCCGTGGCCCGCCTCCACACCCCCAGCCGCCCCGACGCGGAGCAGCTGGCCGGCACCGCGGTGGACCAGGTCGTCGCGGACCTGCCCGCCGGCGACGGACCGGAGGTCTTCCTCCGCGCCCGCCTGGTCGGCGTCGTGGGCCGGGCCGGGGCCGAGCCGCCGCGCTCCGCCGAGGCCGTGTCCCGCGTCTACCTCGGGCTGCCCCCGGCCTGGCAGGCCGTGCTGTGGCACGCCGAGGTGGAGGCGCTGCCGCTGGAGCGGACCGCCGCGGTCCTCGGCCTGAGCACCGCCGCCACCACCGCGCTGCACCTCGAGGCGCGCGCCGGGCTGCGGGCCGCCTACCGGAGGCTCCGGCTCGACCACCCCCGCACGTCCGCCTGCGAGGAGTGCGCCGGGGAGCTCGGAGCCCTGGTGGACGGGCTCCTGCCCGGGCCGCGGCGGAGCGAGGTCCAGGCGCACCTGGACGGATGCCCCCGCTGCACCGCCGACCTCCTGTACCTGCAGGACACCGAGGCCGGTCTCCGCGGCTGGGTGCTGCCGGTCCTCGCCGGTGTGCCCCTGTGGGGGAACACCGTGGACGAGCTCGGCGAGATCGTGCGCACGGCCGGCCGGTCGGGTGCGGAGCGCCCGGCCGCCGTCCCGGGGGCGGACCTCGCCGGAGGGTCCCTGGCCGCCGTCGGCACCGCGCGGCGGGGACGGAAGGTCCTGCTGGGCGCCGGCACGCTCGCGGCGGCCGCCGCGCTCGCCGGGCTGGCGGTGACGGGCCCGGGCGGGCCCGGGGACGGGACGACCCGGGCCGCCGACGGCGGGGGCGCCGGCCTGGGCGCCCCGAGCGGCTCCTCGCCGACGTCCACCGCCGAGGACGGGGACGACCGGGCGCTCGCCGGCGGTCCCGGCTCGGGCATGGGCGTGCCGTCCCTGCCTGTCGTCGATCCCTCTCCGGGCCCGTTGACGGAGGCCGCCGCTACCGCCCGGACCGCGGCCCGCGGGCCGATCGGCACGGCGGACGGCGACGCCGCGGACGCCGGGGCGGGGGCACCGGGCGACGACGGCGCCCGGACCGCGGCCTCCTCGAGGACGAACGGAGAAAACGGCGCCGCGGCGGAGCGCACCGGAGCGGACGCGCCGGCGGGGGAGCGTGCCCGCGACGGCGGCAGCACCCCGGACGGGCGGAGTGGCTCCGGCGGCGCCGCGACGGACGGAGGGAGCGGCAGGACACCTGCGCCCCAGGACGGTCCAGCCCCGGCTCCCCGCGACCCGGCCGGACCACCGGTCCAGGACCGGCCCGGCGACCGCCCGGCGGAGCAGCCGGGAACCCCTCCCGCCGAGCAGCCGGGCACCGTCCCGGCGGAACCGCCCACGCACCCCGCCCGTCGAGCAGCCGGGCACCGTCCCGGCGGAACCGCCCGCTGCCCCGCCGACGACGCCTCCGGCGAGCCCGCCGGCCGAGCAGCCGGGCACCGCTCCGGCCGAGCCGCCCAGCGCCACGCCGGCGCCGCCGAGCACCCCGCCCGCCGGCACCCCCGGCATCGCCGCGCGCCCGAGCCGGACCGTCGGCCCCGGACGTCCCGGCCACCGCGCCGGCCACCGACCCTGCGCCCGGCGGGAGTGCTCCCGCCGGCGGATCCACCCCCAGCGCCTGAGCCGGGGCTCCGCCGCGCCGTCGGGCCGGCGGAGCACCCGGGGGTGCTCCAAGAAGAGGGCTCGGACATCCGATGCTCGGAGCCGCCTGGGAACTCGCCGTGCGCACGGCAGGGCGGGAAGAGGGCGGCCCCCGGCACCGTTGTCCTGAGCAGTAGTCCACGCCCCCGGCAGAAGGAGCCGCGCCCACGATGCACCAGCACCACAACGGACTGAAGACCGTCCTGCTGCTCGGCGGCCTGTGGGGGGTGCTGCTCGCGATCGGGTGGGTGGTGGCCAGCGGCACGGGCAGCAGCGTCTTCATCTGGGTCTTCGCCCTCATCGGGCTGGCCTCCACCGCCTACAGCTACTGGAACAGCGACAAGCTGGCGCTCCGGTCCATGCGCGCCATCCCCGTCACGGAGCAGCAGGCCCCCGGGTACCACCGGATCGTGCGAGAGCTGTCCCGGCGGGCGAACCAGCCGATGCCGCGGCTCTACATCGCCCCGACCATGAGCCCCAACGCCTTCGCGACGGGGCGCGACCCCGAGCACGCGGCCGTGTGCGTGACCGAGGGCATCCTGCAGCTGCTCGACGAACGGGAGCTGCGCGGCGTGCTGGGCCACGAGCTGATGCACGTGTACAACCGCGACATCCTCACGTCCTCGATCGCCGCGGCCGTCGCCGGCATCATCACCTCCGCGGCCCAGTTCCTGCAGTTCACGGCCATCTTCGGCGGCGGCCGGGACGGCGACCGCGGCAATCCGCTGGTCGGGCTGCTGCTGGCCTTCCTCGCCCCCCTGGCCGCCACGATCATCCAGCTCGCCGTCTCCCGGACCCGCGAGTACGACGCGGACCAGGACGGCGCCCAGCTCACGGGCGACCCGCTGGCCCTCGCCTCGGCCCTGCGCAAGATCGAGGCGGGCACCAGCGCGCGGCCGCTGAACCCGGCGGACCAGAAGCTCGTCAACACCTCGCACCTGATGATCGCCAACCCCTTCCGGGGCGGCGGGGCGTCCAGCCTGTTCCGCACCCACCCGCCGACCGCCGACCGCGTGGCCCGGCTCGAGGGCATGGCCGGGCTGGGCCGCCGCTGAGCGGGCGCGCCGTCCACCCGCTGTCCTTCAGCGGCCGGCGCGGTCGTGCCGTCCCCTGAGGACCGGTGCCGGAGACCTCCATCGGGTATGACGACGCCCCGCCTGCCGCACGGCAGGCGGGGCGTTCTCGTCACCGCTCGAGCGTCTCCTCGGCGTGCTCGAGCAGCTCGGCCATCATGCTGAGCACCGCGTGCCGCTCCAGGGCGTTGATCGCTGCGGGATCCGTCCGGTACCTGCTCGACAGCGCGGCGTGGAAGCTGCGGATCTCCTCGAGCCGGTGCGCGGTCATCATGCACCGACCGTAGCCCCGGGCGGACCCGCCGACCAGACGTGCCGCAGGGACCGTCCGACGCCGCGGCGCCCCGCCGCGGCCGGCGCCCGGGCTCAGCGGTAGTTGATGAACTGGACCGGAGTGTTTGCTGGTAAGTGTGGACGACAAAGTTCCGCGTGTTTCCGGGGATTCGGTGTGTGCCGATGATGGGCACCACGCGGACCCTTGCGGACTTTCTGCGGACTCCATGCGGACAGGAGTAGCGAGACCAAGACCCCCAGCAGGCAGCGGTGGGACGGCTTTACCGTTTAACTAGAGATGTGCGGTGGCGAAGGGTGGGAAGAACGTTGCAAACTGCCGTCAACATGACAGGTCCGCAGTCAAAGGGAGGAACCACACTGTGACCACGCCCGAACCGTTTCTAACCATCCCGGAGCTCGCCGAGATTCTGCGGTGCTCCGAAAACGAGGCCCGAAGACTGTGCAAGATCGGTCGCGAGCTCGGCGGGATTCAGGCAGTCAAGCACGGCAAGCGATGGCTCGTCGCACCTAAGGCCCTTGAGGATTGGGCCGAGAGGCACGAGTACATGCCAGCATCCTGGAGCCGTAGCAGCACTCGTGACTACTCGCGAGCCCCTTACAAGCCGCCGAAGTCACCGCACGCGTACTGGCGGCCGGAAGCGGGTTGAGCAAGAGGTTGCCCTCAGGCCAGGGTTTCTCAGCTCTACCCGATAAGGTCGAGTCATCCCCGTCCCTCGGGGAGGGTACCGGATCTCCATTCTGGGTACGCGAACGCCCCGTCAGTCCTCGTGCTGACGGGGCGTTTTGCCTAGCCAGCGACTTTTAGTCCACAGTCTGAGACGTCGAGTGGCACCTGTTGTTACCGACTAGTTGGCTACTTAGTAGCTGGAACAGTCGAGCCGGGGGGCTCGACAAGGTGTCGGATGGTGTCTCCGGGGGGAGACGCCTGACGTCCAGTCCGACCGTTCTCAGCCTGGCGCCCACGGCGCAGCGGAGGCCCCCGTCTAGGTGTTGTGGGGCATGAGGTTCTTGCCACGGGTGTGCCGGTGAGATGAGGAACGGGCTCCTCGCCACAGGATGGAAGTTCCTACACCGTCCGTCCGCAGCAAGAGAGCCCGTTCATGCCCCACGTTAACGCACCC
>NZ_MKJW01000123.1:0-20140 GCF_001942375.1 Kocuria sp. CNJ-770 | reverse complement strand
GGCCGCGGCGTCGCGCGCGGCCGGCCGGTCCGATCGCGTCGTGGTGGCCGAGCTGCTCGACGTCGTGGGTGCCGGCGGCCTGCTGGGCGTCCGGTCCCGCGCCGTCCCGCGCGGCGGCCGCGGCCAGGATGTTGCGGGCCATGGAGGGGAAGATGAAGCCGTGGAAGGGCCACACCCCCCACCAGTAGAGCCGGCCGGGCAGGCCCTTCGGGAAGAAGATGGCCCGCTGCCGGTAGCGGCTGCCCTCGCCCTCGGGCTCCACGGACAGCTCGAGCCAGGCCCGGCCGGGGGCCCGCATCTCGGCGTGCAGCAGCAGCTTGTGGCCCTCCTCCAGCTCCTCGACCCGCCACCAGTCCACGTACTCGCCGACCTGCAGGTCCGTGGCGTCGCGGCGGCCGCGGTTGAGCCCGGCGCCGCCCACGAGCTTGTCCATGACCCCGCGGACCTGCCAGGCCAGGGGCAGCGAGTACCAGCCGTTGCGCCCGCCGATGGACTCGATGACCCGCCACACCTGCTCGGGGCGGGCCGGGCCGGTCCGGCTGCGCTCGTCGACGAAGACCGTGCGCCCGGCCCAGTCCGGGTCCGAGGGGAGGGGATCAGCGGCGGCCTCGGAGGAGCTGTAGTGGACGTCCCACGTGGTCTCCACGGAGTTGTCCTCGATCTTCTTCAGGGCCAGGGCCACCGCCCGGCGGTACCCTGCCAGCCCCTCGGGCGGCGGGGGGATGTAGGCGTCGATGTCGTGCTCGCCCGCCACCGCGTCGTGCTGCAGGGACTGCACGAGCGGCACGGCCAGCGCCAGCGGGATCGGGGTGACCATGCCCACCCAGAACCCGGACAACCGCGGGGCCGGCAGGGGGAGGTGGAAGACCACCCGCCGGCGCAGTCCCGCCACGCGGGCGTATCGGCGCATGGCGTCCGCGTAGGTCATCACGTCGCGGGAGCCGATGTCGAAGGTGCGGTTGAGGTCCTCCGGCAGGTCCATCGCGTGGACGAGGTAGTACAGGACGTCGCGCACGGCGATCGGCTCGATCCGGTTGGTCACCCAGGAGGGGGCCGGCATGACCGGGAGGGTGTCGCCCAGGTGCCGGATCATCTCGAAGGAGGCCGACCCGGAGCCGATCACCACGCCGGCCTGGAGGACGACCGCGGGGACCGCCCCGGCCAGCAGGATCTGCCCGACCCGCACCCGCGAGCGCATGTGCTGGGACAGCTCGACCCCGGAGGGGTGCAGCCCGGAGAGGTAGACGATGCGCCGCACCCCGGCCCGCTCCGCAGCCTCGGCCACGGTGCGGGCCATCTGCGCCTCCTGCTCCTCGAACTGCCGGGAGCCGCCCATGGAGTGCACCAGGTAGTAGAGGGTGTGGACGTCCCGGCAGGCGGCGGTCATCCCGTCGAGGTCGTTGAGGTCCGTCTCGGCGACCTCCACCCGGTCACGCCACGGCACGGAGTGCAGCTTGCCGGGGGAGCGCACGGCGACGCGCACGGTGTGGCCCGCCTCCACCATGCGGGGCGCCAGGCGCCCGCCGACGTAGCCGGTGGCACCGGTGATGAGGACGCGCTGGGGAGAGCTCATGGCCTGCCTTTCGTGCGGGTCCCGTGAGCGTACCAACGCCGCCCGACAGGTCCCTGGGGGCCGGCCGGGCCGCCCGGACACGGCGACGGCCGCATCCCGGCGGGATGCGGCCGTGTCCGGCGGCCCCGCAGGACGCGGGCCGGGAGCGCGGGTCAGGGCAGCGCCAGGCGGAACACCTTCGCCCACGCCGAGGCCACCTGCTTGGGCAGGGGACCGGTGGTGTAGGGCAGCTCGTAGCGCTCGCAGATCTCGCGCACCTTCACGGCGACCTCGGCGTAGCGGTTCGAGGGCAGGTCCGGGAACAGGTGGTGCTCGATCTGGAAGGACAGGTTGCCGGTCATCAGGTGCATCAGCCGCGAGCCCGAGATGTTGGCGGAGCCGATCATCTGCCGCACGTACCAGTCCCCGCGGGTCTCGCCCTCGATCTGCTCCTCGGTGAAGGTGTCCGCCCCGGCCGGGAAGTGGCCGCAGAAGATCACGGCGTGCGCCCAGATGTTGCGCACGGCGTTGGCGGTCAGCGTCGCGGTCAGCGCCTGCTTCGCGGAGCCGGTCACGGCCGCCGCGGCGGGCGTGGCCGCGTAGTCCTTGGCGGCCTGCTTCGCGAACTTCGCCCCGAGGGCCTTGAGCCCGCGCCGCAGCTCGGCGACCGGCTTGCGGCCCTCCCGGACCTCGTCCAGCTCGAGGTCGTAGATCGCGATGCCCCACTCGAAGACCGGGGCGAGCAGCGCGTTGTAGAGCGGGTTGCCCAGGTTGCGCGGCGTCCAGGGCTGGTCCTCGTCCATGCGCAGGATCGTGTACCCGACGTCCCGGTCCTTGCCGACCACGTTGGTCCAGGTGTGGTGGAGGTCGTTGTGGGTGTGCTGCCACGCCTCGGCCGGGGTCACGAAGTCCCACTCCCAGGTGGTGGAGTGGATGTCGGGATCGCGCATCCAGTCCCACTGCCCGTGCAGGACGTTGTGGCCGATCTCCATGTTCTCGAGGATCTTGGCGAGGGTGAGCATGCCGGTGCCGGCGAGCCAGGCGGGCTTGTGCTTGGCGAACAGCAGCGCGGCCCGCCCGGCCAGCTCGAGGGAGCGCTGGGTGGCGATCACCCGGCGGATGTAGGCGGCGTCGCGGGCGCCGCGGGTGGCGATCACGGACTCGCGCAGGGCGTCGAGCTCCCGGCCCAGCTCCTCGATCTGGACGTCGGAGAGGTGGGCGGCGGCGGAGGGCTTGGCCCGTCCGGCGGGCCGGCCCTGGTCGAGCAGGAGGGGGGTGACGATGGTCATGGTGTCGCTCCTTCGGGAACGGGATCAGGGGAAGGGGATCAGGTGGTGGGGAGCGGCGCTCAGGCGTCGAGGCTGACGGGGCCGGCGGCCGTGGACACGCACGTCTGGACGAGGTGCCCGGGCTCCCCGTGCACCTCCCCGGTGCGGGTGTCCCGGACCTGCCCGGAGAGCAGGGGGGTCACGCAGGCGTGGCAGATGCCCATGCGGCAGCCGCTGCGCATCATCAGGCCGGCGTCCTCGCCGGCGGCGAGGAGGGTCGTGGCGCTGTCGGCCTCGACCTCGGTGTCGGACTTCTCGAAGGTCACGCGGCCGCCTTCCCCGCCGGAGCCGGGGGCGACGACGGCGGCGAAGCGCTCGACCCGCAGCTCGCCCTCCTCGCGCTGCCACAGGGCCTCGGCGGCGTCGAGGAAGTCCGCGGGCCCGCAGGCGTAGGCCGCACGGTCGCGCCAGTCGGGGCAGGCGGCGTCGAGGTCGCCGGTTCCGGCGAGGTCGAGCCGGCGGCCGCGCTCCCCGGTGAACCACTGGACGAGGCGGAAGCCCGGGAACTGGTCGGCCAGCTCCAGCAGCTCCTCGCGGAAGAGGGACTCCTCGGGCGAGCGGGAGGAGTGCACGAGCACGAGGTCGGCGTCCGCGCGGCGGGGCACCAGCGTGCGGATCATGGACATGACCGGGGTGAGACCGCTGCCCGCGGTGAGCATGAGCAGCGGGCGGGGACTCTCGGGGAGCACGAAGTCGCCCTCCGGCGGGGCGAGGAACAGGACGTCGCCGCGGCGGGTCCCCCGCACCAGGGCGGTGGAGACCTTGCCCATCGCGGTCACGGTGATGGCCGGGTCCTGCCCGGCGCCGGTGCTCAGCGAGTAGGAGCGCCAGTGCCGCACCCCGTCGATCTCCACCCCGATGCGCGCCCACTGGCCGGCCTCGTGCGCGTTCCACCCCTTGCCGGGGCGGAACCGGATCGTCACCGAGTCCGCGGTCTCGGGCACCACGGAGGTCACCAGGCCGCGGAGCTGGCGGGCGCTGGCGAGGGGATCGACGAGCCGGAGGAAGTCCTCCGGGGAGCGTGGGGTCGTGAAGGCCGAGGCGAGGCGGGAGAGCAGTCGTATGGATGGCACCTAATCACTGTGCCGCAAATCCGGTGCCGATTCTCGTTCCGTCACGTACTCTTTCAGTGGAGAAACTGTGTCGTCGGAATGAAAGGGGGCGCCGGTGGATGCACCGCAACATCCGGGCCGGACGGACCGGGAGCTGCCCTGGACGTCCCTGCCCCCGGCCCTCACCCCGCTGCTCGTGCCGCACCTGCCCGCCGTCACGGAGGAGCTGCTGGACGCCGTGCGCCACGACGTCCCGGTCTACGCCCGGCCGCTCGAGGGCCTGTTCGGGGACAGCATCCGGCAGGGGGTCGAGGTGGCCCTGACCCGCTTCCTGCACCTGCCCGGGACCGCGCGGCCGGCGCTGCAGCAGGAGGACCGGAGGGTGTACGAGGGGCTCGGCCGCGGCGAGGTGCGGGAGGGGCGGCCCATGGACGCCCTGTTCGCCGCCTACCGCTCCGGGGCCCGCACCACGCTGCGCTCCCTGTCCCGGGTGGCCATGGACGCCGGGTTCGAGGCCTCCGTGCTGATCGGGCTGGCCGAGTCGGTCTTCGCCTACATCGAGGAGCTCTCCGCGGCCAGCGCGGAGGGGTACGCGCTGGAGCAGTCCGAGCGCGCGGGGGAACGGGACCGGATGCTGGACGCCCTCGCGGACATGCTCGTCCGCGGCCACGTGGTGGAGGACTCCGTGCGCAGCGCCGCGGCCGCCGCCGGCTGGCCGGTGCCGGAGCGCGTGGTCGTGGTGACGCTGGCCGCCGACCGCCGGGTGGGCCTGCGCTCCCGGCTGGGGGAGCGGGCGCTGCTCACCTCCCGCCCCGGCGACGTGGTGGCCGTGGTGCCGGAGCCGTCCTCCGCGTCCGGGCGCCAGGACCTGGAACGGGCGCTCACGGGGCGCAGCGCCGTGATCGGCCCGGGCCGGCCCTGGTACGCGGCCGCCGATTCCCTGCGGCTGGCCGCGCTGACCCGTGACCTGATGCGGCGGGAGGAGCCGGTCGGGGAGGGGCCGGTGTGGGTCTCGGAGCACCTCGTGCAGCTCGTGCTGCATGGCGAGCGCTCCGTGGTCGAGGACCTCGCCGCCCAGCGGCTGGCCCCGCTGGACGAGCTGCGCCCGGGGCAGCGGGAGCGGCTCGGCGCCACCCTCCTGTCCTGGCTTGCCCACCAGGGGCAGCGCGCGGCCATGGCGGCGGAGCTGGGGATCCACGAGCAGACGGTGGGCTACCGGGTGAACCAGCTGCGGGAGGTCTTCGGGGAGGTCCTCAACGACCCGCAGACCCGCTTCGAGCTCGAGCTCGTCCTGCGCGCCGGGTTCCGCTGACCCCGGTCCCGCCGGGCTCAGCCGGTGCGCTTGTAGGACTCCCGCTCGCGGTCGTCGTGCGCGGTCTGCTCGGCCGCGGTGATGGCCCCGCCGCCCCGGTGCGCCGGCATCCACCACGCCCCGGGCGCGGGGACGACCGGATAGCTGTCGATGCACCGGTCGATGCCCTCCTGCATCGCCTTCCGCAGCCGCTCGCTCGCCGCGCGGACGTCCTCGTCGGCGGCGACGCGCAGCAGCGGGCCCACGTGCACCCGGACGGGAGTCCGCCAGACGTCGCGCAGCCGGATCCCGCCCCGTCCGCGGGTGAGCATCCGGTGCCCGCCCCACACGGCCACGGGGATGACCGGGACGCCGGTCTCCGCGGCCATCCGGGTGGCGCCGGTGCGCAGCGGCCGCACGGTCCAGCTGCGGCTGACCCCGCCCTCGGGGAACACGGCGAGGAACTCCCCACGCCGCAGCTTCGCCAGGGCCTCCGCGTAGGCGGGGGCCCCGTTGGCGCGGTCGACGACGACGTGGTCGCACAGCCGGCACACCGCGGTCACGAAGGCGCTGCCGGTGTGCTTGCGGGTGATGAGGAACCGCGAGTGGGCCCGCAGCCGGCGCCAGATCACCAGCTGCGCGAACACGAAGTCGAGATAGCCGAAGTGGGTCACCGCCACGACGGCGCCCCGGCCGGGCCGGACCTCCCGGTCCAGCCCGTGCACCACCTGGTCGTCCGGCAGGTGCTCCTCGCCCGAGGTGAGCACCGGCACGCGGAAGAGCCGCACCGCGGCGAGGCCGGCGAGCACGATGGCCCGGTAGGCGTACTTGTTGGGGCGCAGCTGCAGGGCCACGGGCGCTCCTCGGGGACGAGGCCCGCGGTGGGGCCGGGAACGGTCTGCGGGACATCGTAAGCCCGCGCGGCCCGCCCGGCGGCCTCCGCTCAGCGGCGGTCCGCCGGCGGCGTGCCGTCCGCCTCCTCCGGGCGCGTGAAGGCGAGCCAGATCGCCGGCGCCACGTCGTGCTCGGCGGCGCCCTCGCGGCCGTCCGCGAGCCGGGCGTTGAGCGAGCCGTCGTAGGTGGCCAGCAGCATCCGGGCGAGGTCGGCGACCTCGACGGTGAACCGCAGCCGCTGCCGGCGCGCCACCCGGGTGAGCGCGTCGACGACGGCGTCCACCAGGGCGTCGCGGTGTCCGGCCAGCACCTCCCGGACCGCGGGCGAGCGCCGGGCGGTCAGCAGCAGCTCGAGCCGCACGGTGTGCCACGTCGTGTCCGAGGTGTG
Source organism: Kocuria sp. CNJ-770 (assembly GCF_001942375.1). Taxonomy (NCBI): domain Bacteria; kingdom Bacillati; phylum Actinomycetota; class Actinomycetes; order Micrococcales; family Micrococcaceae; genus Kocuria; species Kocuria sp. CNJ-770. The sequence continues at coordinate 13,635 of NZ_MKJW01000123.1, read as the reverse complement.
GTCGGACAGGCCCTCGAGGATCCGCACGACCACCTCCTCCGCGGAGGCGCCGGCGGTGAGCCAGCGCTCCAGCTGCTCGCCGAGCCGGGACACCAGCTGCTCCACGTGGTCCTCGTACACGGCCAGGGCGAGGTCGGTCTTGGAGTCGAAGTTGCTGTAGAACGCACCGCGGCTGAAGCCCGCCGCCGCGCACAGCTCCCCGACGCTCGCGCCCTCGATGCCCCGCTCGGCGAAGACGCCGGCGGCGGTCTCCAGCAGGCGCCGGCGGGTGGCCGTCCGGGAGCGCTTCGCGCCCTCGTCCCTGCCCGGTCCGCTGGTCATGGGGCGGCTCCTTCCCCGGCTCGCACCGGGCGCTCGATACATCGGTGTATTCTGACGGTCGACCTGTTCGATACACCAGTGTATCCAATGTTGTGCTGGAAGGCCGTGCCCATGCCCACCGTCCCTGACCCGTCCGCTCCCCGGCATCTGGCGCAGCCCCGGGAGCGCCCGCCCTGGCGCTCCCTCAGCTTCTGGGCCGCGCCGCTGCTCACCGTCCTGGCCCTGGCCGTCGCAGGGACGGCCCTGTACATGGGTGGGCTCTCCGACCCCACGGCCCACCTCCGGGACTTCCCGGTGGCGCTCGTCAACCGGGACGCCGGGGCGGACGCCGCCGGGGGCGAGCACCGGAACATGGGCCGTGAGGTCGTCGACGGCTTCGTGGACGGGGCCGAGGGGTCCGACGAGCTCGACCTGAGGGTCCTCGACTGGGACGCGGCGCAGCAGCAACTGGACTCCGGCCGGGTCTACGCCGCCGTGGTGGTCCCCGAGACGTTCTCCGCGGACGCGACCGGGCTCGTGCAGGGGGCCCTGACGAGCGAGGATTCCCGCCGGCCGCGGATCACGGTCCTCACCGACCCCCAGGCGGGGACGCTGGGCACCCGGCTGGCCGCCGGTGCGGTGGAGCCGGCGCTGCAGGAGGCGAGCGTGCGCCTCGGGGAGCAGCTCACCGCGGCGGCCGAGCAGGCCGAGGAGCAGGCGTCCGCGGCGGTCCAGCGGCGGCTCGCGGACGCCCAGGCGGAGCAGTCGCGGGAGCTCGCCGCGGCCGCCGCCCAGGCCGGGCCCGGCGCCCAGGCCTTCGCCCGGCAGGTCGCCGCCGCCCAGGAGGGCATTCCCGGCAGTCTCGCCGCGGAGCTCGCCCCGCGGGTCAGCTCCGCCTCCGCCGCGGCGCTCGCGGACCCGGTCGACGTGGTCGTGGAGGCCTTCCACGAACCGCAGCCCGGCACGGCGCTGGGCATGGGGGCGTTCTACTACGCCGTGCTGCTCCTCGTGCTCGGGCTGAGCGGATCGATCGGGGCGAGCATCCTGATCGACGGGCGCCTCGGGGTGGCGCCCCTGGAGCTCGGCCCCGTCTTCCGCCAGCGGCTGCGGGCGCGGCCGTCCCGGCGGGCGACCTTCCTCATGAAGTGGGGCGTGGTCGTGCTGGCCGGCGCCCCCGCCGCGGGTTCGATGATGGCGGTGTGCGCAGGACTCGGGGTGCCGCTGCCGCACGGGTTCCTCCTCTTCCTGCTGAGCTGGCTGTCGATCGCCACCGTCTCCGCCGTGACCCTCGCCCTCGTCACCGTGCTCGGCAGCGCGGGGCTGGTCCTGGCCATGGTCTACCTCGTGCTCATGGGCCTGCCGTCCGCCGGGGCCGTGGTCCCGCTGGAGGCGCTGCCGGAGTTCTTCCGGGCGATCGCCGCAGCGGAGCCGCTGCACCACATGGCCACGAGCGTGCGCGCGGTGCTCTACTTCGACGCCGTCCCGGACGCCGGCCTGCGGGTCGGCCCGCCGGCCCTGGGGGCGCTCCTGGCGGGCTCCGTGGCCCTGGCCCTGGCCGTGGGGGCGGTCTACGACCGCCGGGCGGGTCGCCGCGGGGCGGCGCGCTGACCCCCCGCCCGGCGCCCGGTCCCGGTATCCCGCAGGACTGCGGTCAACCCCCATACCGCCCCCGGGAACGGCGGTCTACGCTGGCAGCACCGCATCCCACCGCATCCCACCGCACCGACCAGGAGCACGCGATGTCCTACCTTCCTCCGTCCGCCCCCCGCCCGGGCGAGGGCGGCCCCGGCCCCTCCGGTCCCGGCAGCGGGCCCGGCTACGGCCCCGGCCCCTCCGGCGCCGGCTACGGCTACGGGCCCGGCGGGCCGGCACCGCAGTACCGGGCGCAGGGCGACGACCGCACGATCGCGATCCTCACCCACCTCTCCGGCCTGGTCGGCGCGCTGATCTCCGTCGGCTGGCTCGGCTTCGTGGGCCCGCTCGTCGTGTGGCTCGTCCACAAGGACCGCAACGCGTTCCTGCGGGCCACCGCGGCCGGATCCTTCAACTTCAACCTGTCGATGTGGCTGCTCAACGCGGCCGCCTGGGTCTGCCTGTTCACGGTGATCCTCTTCCCGGTGGCGATCGTGCTGTGGCTCGTGGCCGCGGTGCTGCTCGTGGTCTGCCACGTCCTGGCCGTGCTCAAGGCCAACAAGGGCGAGGTCTACCGCTACCCGCTGCAGCTGCCGGTGCTGCGCTGAGCCGGGTGCTCAGGACACCGGGACCGGCTGCCGGCCCCGGTGGAGGAGCACCACGGCCGCCACGAGGACCAGCAGCGCCGCGCTGAGCCCGTCGAAGCCGACGAGGGCCAGCACGGGGCCGGCCAGCGCGCCCCCGGCCGCCCCGGCGAGGTTCATGAACAGGTCCGAGACGCCCTGCAGCTGCGGCCGCTCGGCCGGCGGGACGGCCTCCGCCACGAGCGCCGAGCCGGCCACCGTGGACGCCGACCAGCCGAGCCCCAGCAGGACGAGGCTGACCGCCACGAGCGCCGGGGCGGCCGAGGCCAGCCAGGAGAGCACGAGCGAAGCCGTGAACGCGGCCTGGCCGAGCAGGACCACCGGGCGGCGGCCGACCCGGTCCGCGAGCCAGCCGAAGACGGGGGCGAGGGCGTACATCCCGGCCACGTGCAGGCTGATGGTCAGGCCCACGAGGCTCAACGACGCGCCGTGGCCGGTCAGGTGCACGGGCGTCATGGACATCAGCGCCACCATGACCGCGTGGCTCAGCGCCACGGTGAGCACGGCACGGCGGGCGGGCGCGGAGGAGCGCAGCACGGCGAGCCCTCCGGCGGGCGAGGGCCTGCCCGTCCCCGCGGCCTCGCCCTCGGCCACGGCCAGCAGCAAGGGGTCGGGGCGCAGCGCGGTGAGGTACACGAGCGCGCCCGCGGCCTGGGCCGCGAGGGCGATGACGAATCCGCCGGTCAGCTCCGGCAGCCCCAGGGCCCGGCCGAGGAGCTCGCCCGGCACGAAGAGGTTGGGGCCCAGCACCGCGCCGATCGTGGTGGACCACACGACGAGGGACAGGTCCCGGGCACGCGTGTCGTCGGCGGCGAGGTCGGTCGCCGCGAAGCGGGACTGCAGGTTCAGGGCCGATCCGGCGCCCAGCAGGGCCAGGCCCAGCAGCAGGACGGGAAAGCTCGTGAGGACGGCGGCGCCGATCGTGACGCCCGCCCCGGCCATCGCGGTGACCGCGCCGGTGCTCAGGGAGATCCGGCGCCCGCGTGCCCGGGCCAGGCGGGCCAGCGGCACGGCAAGCAGGGCCGCGCCGAGGGTGTTCATGGTCGCGGCCATCCCGGACCACGCCGGGGAGCCGGAGACCTCGGTCACGAGCAGGGCACCCAGGGCCAGGGTCGCGCCCACCCCCACCCCGCCCAGGACCTGGCCCAGGGCGAGGACGCGCACGACCCTGCGCTGCAGGGCGCGGCGCTGCGCCGCCGTGTCCGTCGGGTGCATGGCCGCCATCATATACCCCTGGGGGTACGGGCCCCGGGTGCGCGGCGGGTCGGCGGTGTGCTTCCATGCTGGGCATGGACCCTCGACCTGACCTCGTTCCCGGCGCCGACGGGCTGGCCCGCCCGGTCTGGGCCGCGACGGACCCGCTGCTGCGGGCGTACTACGACACGGAGTGGGGTCTGCCGGTGCGCGACGAGCGGGGCCTCTACGAGCGGATCTGCCTGGAGGGGTTCCAGGCCGGGCTGTCCTGGGCCACCATCCTGCGCAAGCGCCCGGCGTTCCGCGCCGCCTTCGCGGACTTCGACCCGGACGTCGTGGCCGGCTTCGGAGACTCCGACGTCGACCGGCTCCTGGCCGACGCCGGCATCGTGCGCCACCGCGGCAAGATCGAGGCCGCCGTCGGCAACGCCCGGGCCACCGTGGCCCTGCGCGCCGAGGGCGGACTGCCCGGACTCGTGTGGTCCTTCCGCCCCGCGGCCACCCCGCGCCCGCGCACGCCCGCCGAGGTGCCCACCCGCTCCGCAGAGTCCGAGGCCCTCTCCCGGGCGCTGCGGGCCCGGGGCTTCCGCTTCGTGGGGCCGACCACGATGTACGCGCTGATGGAGGCCGTCGGGATCGTGGACACCCACCTGGTGGGCAGCCACCGGCGGGGCAGCTCCGGGGTCTGGCCGGAGCCGGACGGGCGTGCGTAGGATCGTCAGCACCGATCCCGGCGGCGCCGCGCGCCGCCTCCCGGCAGGAGGCCAGAGACCATGTACGACAACAGCCGGCAGCCCAGCGCGGTGCTGCCCCTGATCCTGAGCACCGTCGGCTCCGTCCTGGTCGGCATGGTGGTGCAGCGGCTGCGCCGGGACCGCGCCGCGGCCCGCGGCGCCGTGCCCACCCGCGGCGAGCGCGCGGCCCGGGCCCGCCGACGCGGGCCGGTGCTCTGAGGCCGTGACGAGCCGCGCGATCAGCTGGGTGGACGTCTTCTCGCCCACGCCCCTGGGCGGCAACGCCCTCGCCGTCGTGCACGGGGCCGACGCCCTGGGCGAGGACACGATGGCCCGCTTCGCCCGCTGGACCAACCTGTCCGAGACGACCTACCTGCTCGAGCCCACCGTGCCGGAGGCGGACTACCGCGTGCGGATCTTCACCCCCGGAGGCGAGCTGCCGTTCGCCGGGCACCCCACGCTGGGGACCGCGGCCGCCTGGCTCGCCCTCGGGGGCCGGCCCGCCGGGGAGGACGTCGTGCAGGAGTGCGAGGTGGGCCTGGTGCCCGTCCGGCGCCGCGGGGACGAGCTGGCCTTCGCCGCGCCGCCCCTGCTGCGCTACGAGCCGGTGGCGGAGCCGGAACTGCTGGACCGGGTGGCACGGTGCCTGCGCCTGGACCCCTCGGCCCTGCTCGACGTCTCCTGGCTGGACAACGGCCCCGGCTGGATCGGGGTGCGCGTGGCCGACGCCGCGACCGTGCTCGGGCTGCGGGCCGACTGGTCCGCCATGGCCGGGCTCAAGCTCGGGGTGGTCGGGGCGCACCCGGCGGGCGCGGAGTGCGACGTCGAGGTGCGCGCGTTCGTGGGGGACTGGGTGGTGGAGGACCCGGTCACCGGCAGCCTTAACGCGGGCCTGGCCCGCTGGCTCACCGACAACGGCTGGGCCCCGGAGGCCTACGTCGCCGCCCAGGGCACCGTGCTCGGGCGCACGGGCCGGGTGCACGCGCGGCGGGAGGCGGACACGATCTGGATCGGCGGCCACGTGAGCCCGGTGGTGCGCGGCACGGTGGAGCTGTAGGCCCGCCGCGCGCCGGTGTCAGTATCGTGGGGCCATGAGCACCCTGGGAATCCTCGTCCGCACCCGCCGGCCGGCCGCACCGGAGGGCACCATCGAGGCGGCCCCGGCCACCGCAGGGGCCGGCCGCGGCTGTCCGGGCCGGCCCCCGGCGGCCGAGAGGAGCCGCTGAGATGGCGGTGCAGCGGCTGAGCGCCGAGCGGATCACCGACTCCGTGACCTACCACGGGGAGGGCCCGTGCTGGTCCGACCGGTGGGGCGGGCTGCGCTGGGTGGACATGCTCGCCGGGGACGTGCTGTCCTTCGGCGAGGACGGGGAGGTCCTGCGCCGGCACGTGGGGGACGTGGTGGCCTGCGTGCGACCGCGCGCGACCGGCGGCGCGGTCCTGGCGGTCGAGACGGGGGTCGCGCTCGAGGACCCGGACGGCACCGTCCACCCGCCCGAGCTGTTCTGGCAGCCCGGCACCGTGCGGATGAACGAGGGCGGCGCGGGCCCCGACGGGTGCTTCTACACCGGCTCCATGGCCTACGACCAGGCCGAGGGCGCGGCCACCCTCTACCGGGTGCACCCCGACCTCCGGTGGGAGCCCGTGCTGGAGGGCGTCACGGTCTCCAACGGCATCGCCTGGTCCCCGGACGGCACTCGCGCCTACTACAACGACACGCCCACCGGGAAGGTCGACGTGCTCGACTGGTCGCGGGACCGGGGGCTGCACCGCCGGCGGACCTTCGTGGTGCCGCAGCTGAAGGAGGGGCAGGACGTGCACCCCGACGGCTTGACCGTCGACTCCGCAGGAGCGGTCTGGGTGGCCCTGCACGGCGCCGGCCAGGTCCACCGCTACACCGCCGAGGGCGAGCTCGACGCCGTCGTGGAGGTGGGCGCCCGGCAGACGACCGCGTGCTGCCTGGGCGGGCCGGACCTGCGCACCCTCTACATCACCACGTCCCGGGAGAACCTGGAGGCGGGCGAGGACCCCGCCGCCGGATCCCTGTTCTCGGTGCGGGTGGACGTCCCCGGCCTGCCCGTCCTGCCCTTCGCCGGCTGAGCGCGATGCGCACCCCCCGGGCGCCGACGGGCTTGACCCTCACGCGAGGGGAGGCCCCAGGGTGGAGGACATGGACGGACAGCGGCCCGTGACGACGGGCGAGAGGCTCACGGTGGGACAGGTGGCGGAGCGCTTCGGCGTCACCGTCCGCACGCTCCACCACTACGACGACGTCGGCCTGCTGCGCCCGAGCGAACGCTCGGCCGGCGGCTACCGCCTGTACACGGACGAGGACCTGCTCCGGCTGCGGCACGTCGTGGTCTACCGCCGGCTCGGCTTTCCCCTCGAGCGCATCGAGGAGCTGCTGGCCGCGGACGAGCCCGGGGCCGTGCTGGCGCACCTGCGCCGGCAGCGCGAGTCCGTCCTGGCGAGGCTGGCCGAGCTGTCCGGCCTCGTCACCGCGATCGACCGAGCACTGGAGAAGGAAATGACCGGAATCGACCTGACCCCGCAGGAACGGCGCGAGCTGTTCGGGGACGGCTTCAGCGACGAGTACGCGGCCGAGGCCGAGCGCCGCTGGGGCGACACCGACGCGTGGGAGCAGTCCCGCCGCCGCACCGCCGGCTACGACGCGGAGGAGTGGCGGCGGATCGCGGCCGAGACCGCGGCGATCAACCAGCGGTTCGTCGAGGCCCTGCGCGCCGGGCTGCCCGCGACCTCGGCCGAGGCGATGGACGCCGCGGAGGCCGCGCGGCGCCAGATCCACGACCGCTTCTACGACGTCTCGCCGGAGTTCCACCGGGCGCTGGGGGACATGTACGTGGCGGACCCCCGGTTCACGAAGATCTACGAGGACCTGGCGCCCGGGCTGGCGCAGTACGTCCGGGACGCGATCCACGCCAACGCCGACCGCGCCGCGGACTGAGGACCGCGACGCTCGTCCCGCCGCGTCCCCGGGCAGGGGCCCGGGGACGCGGCGGCCTCCGCGTGCCGGCCCCCAGGCCCGGCGCCCGGGGGACGACGTGCGGAGGACGACGTGCGGGCCGGGCAGGCCGCCGGTCTACGATCGAGCGGAGGAGGAACCATGACCGAGACCCCCCGGGCTGCCCCGGACGTCGTCACCCGCTCGATCCGCCTGCTCGCCGAGCAGGGCTGGGAGTCCACGACCGTGGACCGGCTGGCGCAGGCGGCCGGGATCAGCCGCGCCACGTTCTTCCGCAAGTACGGGTCCAAGGAGGACATCGTCTTCGCGGACCACGCCGCCAACCTCGAACGGCTCGAGCAGCTGCTGGCCCGGTCCGGCGCCACCCCGGGCACGGATCCCGCCGTGGTGCTGCGCGAGGGCGTGCTGCTGGTCTTCCGCCACCACCTCGACCATCGCGAGCGCGCGCTCGCGCGCAACGCCCTGCTCCGGCAGGTGCCGCAGCTGCGGGAGCGGGAGCTCATCACCTCCCACCGCTACGAGCGGGTCCTGCAGCGCTACCTGCGCTCCGCGCTGCCCGAGACCCCGGCCCGGGCCACCCTCGCCACGGCGCTGTCCGCGGCCGCGGTCGCGGTGCACAACGCCTATCTGCGGGGCTGGTTGCGCGCCCCCGAGACCGACCCGTCGGCGGAGCTGGCCGCGCAGACCGAGCGGCTGGCCCGCGCCCTGGTCGCCGGTTTCGGCCACCCCGGGGCCGCACCGGCCGGCGAGCCGACGGCCGCCCGCGCGCGGCCGGCCGTCGTCGTCACCGTGCTGGACCCGGCGGCGGACACGGAACAGGTCCTGGCCTCCGTGCGGGACGCCCTCCGGTGAGGGCTCAGACCTCGTCGGCGAGGATCGCGTAGATCAGCTCGTCGCGCCACTCGCCCAGCTGGCGGTGGCTCTGGCGCAGCGTCGCCTCCAGGCGCATGCCGATGCGCTCGCAGACCTTGGCGGAGCTCACGTTGAGCGCGTCCAGGCTCGCGCAGACGCGGTGGGCGCCCAGCGAGGCGAACGCGAACTCGATGGCCGCACGCGCGGCCTCCGAGGCGATGCCCTTCCCGGCGTGGTCGGGATGGACGACCCAGCCGATCTCGACCTGGTCGGCCTCCGCCTCCGTGAGCGTCAGCACGATCTCGCCCACGAGCTCCCGCGAGCCCTTCGGGGACACGGCGAAGCGACGTGGTCGCCGTCCCGGCTCCAGGGGCGCAGCCGCTGTTCTCGGCGAGGGCCCGCTCGCACTCCTCGCGGGTGCGCGGGCCCCGCCACGCGTACTGCGCGTAGTCCTCACGGCGCTGGTACGAGTACATGGGCTCGAGGTCCGCGGCGTCGAAGCGGCGGAACACGAGGCGTTCGGTCTCTGGAGGCAACACATCGATCATCAGTAGCGATACTAATGCCTCGGGGCGCCGGACGCCGCGTCCCGCCATGACACTGAGACTCAATACCTTGACGTGATACTCCGTATCAGTCAGAGTGGTGCCGATCACGTCCCGTCCCAGGAGTCCGTCCATGGCACCCGCCCCGCACGCCCCGTCCTTCCCCTCCACCGTCACGGTCGCCGTCGAGCACCTCGTGCTGCCCGGCCGGCACCTCCCGAGCGCCCTCGTGCGGCTGGACTCGACGCAGCCCGGCGGACTGATCATCTGGGGCTCCGAGGCCCTGGGGCAGCTGCGGGACGTCCTGCGCTCCGTGGACCAGTCGGCCGTCGAGGCGATCGTGGTCACCGGCAACGCCCGGTCCTTCGGCGCGGGGGCCGACCTCAAGGAGATCCGGCACGCGCAGCTCAGCGGCGTCTCCGACTCCTACGTCGGCCTCGGGCACGAGCCTTCGGCATCCTGGCCGACGCGGAGGTGCCGACCTTCTCCCTGCTCACGGGGCAGGCGCTGGGCGGCGGGCTCGAGCTGGCCCTGCACACCGACCACCGCGTGGCCCACCCGCGCACCGGCCCGCTCGGCCTTCCGGAGTGCCGGCTGGGCTTCTTCCCGGGCTGGGGCGGCGTCCACCTGCTCCCGCACCTCGTCGGCCCGGCCGCGGCCCTGCGCATCATCGTGTTCGATTCCCTGCGCGGCCGCCACGTGAAGGCCCGGGAGGCGCAGGAGCTCGGCCTCGTGGACGTCGTGCTCGACGCCGCGCCGGGGACCGAGCAGTGGGACCCCGCCTGGCAGCGGTGGGTGGCCGGCCGGCTCGCCGCGCTCGACGCCGGGGAGCCCCGCCGGCGTCCCGGCGCACCGGGCCGGGCGGACGACCGGGAGTGGCAGGAGGCCGTCGAGCAGGCCCGCGTCCGCGCGGAGCGCACCTGGCACGGCGCCGCCCCGGCTCCGCTGGTGGCGATCGACCTCGTCGCCGACGCCCGCACCGAGAGCCGCACCGAGAACGGGGCCAAGGCCGTCGCGGCCTTCGCGGAGCTCGTCCGCGGGGACGTCGCCAAGGCCTCCCTCTACGCCTTCGAACTGGTCTCCTCCCGCTCCCGGCGGGCCGCCGACGTGCCCGAGGCGGCGCCGAAGCCCCTGCGCAAGGCCGCCGTCATCGGCGCCGGGCTGATGGCCGGACAGCTCGCCTCCCTCATCGCCGGAGGTGCCCGGATCCCCGTGGTCATGACCGACCTCGACGACGAACGGCTCGCCGCCGGCGTGGCCCGGACCCGGGAGCGCTTCGCCGCCCAGGCCGCCAAGGGCCGGATCACAGCAGAGCAGGCCGAGCAGCTCGGCGGTCTGATCACCGCCGCGAGCGGACCGGAGGACCTCGCCGACGCCGATCTCGTGATCGAGGCCGTCTTCGAGGACCTCGACGTCAAGAAGGCTGTCTTCGCCCAGTGGGAGAAGGTCGTCCGGCCGGACACCGTCCTCGCGACGAACACGAGCTCACTGTCCGTCACCGCCATGGCCGAGGGCCTGCGCCACCCCGAGCGGGTCGTCGGCTTCCACGTGTTCAACCCCGTGGAGGTCACCCCGCTGCTCGAGATCGTCGCGGGGGAGCGGACCGGTGACGTGGCGCTGGCCACCGCCTTCGACCTCGCCGCCACGCTGCGCCGCACGGCCGTGCGGGTCCAGGACGCCCCGGGCTTCGTGGTCAACCGCGTGCTCACCCGCATGTTCGACGTGGTGGTGCGGGCGGTCGACGCGGGCGCCGACGTGGCGACCGCCGACCACGCCCCCGACCCGCTGGGGCTGCCGATGACGCCGCTGCGGCTGCTCGACTTCGTGGGGCCGGCGGTGCTGCACCACGTCGGCGGCACCATGCAGCGGGCCTACCCCGAGCGCTTCGCCCGGTCCCCGTGGATGGACGCGGTGGTCGAGGCGGGGCTCACCCACGTCCTGCCGACCGAGCGGGCCCCGGAGACGGGGGCGGACGGCTACCTCGCCGCCGAGGCCGCCCGATTGCTCGAGCGCACCCGCGCCGAGCACCCCGAGCTCGCCGCGCACGCCCCGGCCTCCGCCGAGGAGCTGCTCGCCCGCATCCAGGACGCCCTCGCCGAGGAGATCGGCGCGATGCTGGCCGAGGGCGTCGTCGCCGGACCCGAGGACGTGGACCTGTGCATGATCCTGGGCGCCAACTACCCCTTCCACCTCGGAGGGCTCACCCCGTACCTCGACCGCACGGGCGCCGCCGCCCGCGTCCTCGGCCGCCGCTTCCACCAGGACTGACCCGGCACCGCCCTCCACCCGACCGCTGAACGACCGAAGGATGCTCCGATGACCGCCACCCCCGAGACCGGCGAGAGCCTGTTCCCCGCCGGCACCGTGGAACCCGACTACGTCCTCGACGAGGCCCTCGGCACGGACGCGGCCGGCGCCTTCGAGTCCGTCTCCGACGCCGACCGCGAGCACTGGATGCGGGCGCGGGCCTTCGTCCAGGAGGACCTGCTGCCCGTGATCGCCGGGCACTGGGACAGCTCCGAGTACTCCCTCGACCTCGTCCGCCGGCTGGGGGAGCTCGACCTGCTGCGCGACGGTGTGGCGGTCGACGGCTACCCCGGGATGTCCAAGACCGCCGCCGGGCTGGTCAGCATGGAGCTCTCCCGGGGTGACGGGTCCATCGCCACCGTCTCGGGCGTCCAGGGCGGGCTCGCCATGCGCTCGATCGCGATGTGCGGTTCCGAGGAGCAGCGCCGGCGCTGGCTGCCGCGCATGGCCACCGGCGAGCTGCTCGGCGCCTTCGCGCTCACCGAGCCCACGCACGGCTCGGACTCCGTGAGCCTGGAGACCCGCGCCACCCGGGTGGACGGCGGCTGGCTGCTCAACGGCGAGAAGAAGTGGATCGGCAACGGTTCCATGGGCGGGATCACCGTGGTGTGGGCCCGCTCCGACGAGGACGGCCAGGTCCGCGGCTTCGTGGTCCCGCAGGAGAGCCAGGGCTACACCGGCACGACCATCCGCGGGAAGCTCGCCCTGCGCGCCATCCACCAGGCGCACCTGCGCTTCGAGAACGTCTTCGTCCCCGAGGAGAACGCGCTCCCCGCGGCCCGCTCCTTCAAGGACACGGCCGCGGTGCTCTTCGCCACGCGGGTCAGCGTGGCGTGGGGCGCCGTGGGGCACGCCCAGGCCTGCTACGAGACCGCGGTCCAGTACGCCGCCCAGCGCGTGCAGTTCGGCCGGCCGCTCGCCGCGTCCCAGATCGTCCAGGAGCGCCTGGCCCGGATGCTGAGCGAACTCACGCAGATCCAGCTGCTCGTGGCGCGGATGACCGAGCGGGAGGAGGCCGGGACGCTCACGGGCGAGCAGGCGTCCCTGGCGAAGTACACCTCCACCCGGACGGCGCGCTCGATCGCCGCGAACGCCCGTGACCTCATGGGCGGCAACGGCATCCTGATCGAGCACCGCGTCGCCCGGCACTTCGCGGACATCGAGGCCCTGCACACCTACGAGGGGACCGAGACGATGCAGGCCCTGATCATCGGGCGGAGCATCACGGGGCTCTCCGCGTTCGCCTGAGCCGCGCACCCGCACCCCTCGGACGGTGCCCGGACACGAGGACGCCCCGGCCGTGACGACCGGGGCGTGCTCGTGTCCGGGGACCGCGCTCAGGAGAGCGGGTCGCCGCCGGCGTGGAACGAGTCGTTGCTCGAGTCGACCTCGTCCTCGAAACCCGAGTTCTCGGGCACGTCGAGATTGTCGAGGGCCTCGCCCATGCCCGGCTCCTCGGGCGGGATCTGCTCGTCCCCGGCCTCGAAGCGGGCCTCGGCCGTCTCGTCCCGCAACTGCTGCTCGGAGGGGACCACGGGGTGGGCGGGATCGGCGCGCTCGTCCGCCGCGTCCACCTCGGCTCCCTCGATGAGCGGGTCGTCGCGCCAGTGGTCGGGGTCGACCTCCGCCGCGCCCTCGTAGGTGTCGGGGGTCTCCGGCAGTTCTTCCGGTGAGGTGCCCATCTGCTGTCCTTTCGGTTGACGGTCACGGATGTGTCATCAGCCTACGCACGAATCCGCCCGGGCCGAGGGGTCAGGACGGGCGTTCGCGGACCGCGTGCACGGCCCCGGCCCGGACCGTCCCCGGCCGCTCCGGGGCGCGTCAGCGGGGGACCCTCGGCGACGCCGTCAACGGCCTCCTGGCGTGGTGGTGGGTGTTTTGACGGGGTGTGGGGGTGGGTGTAGTGTCGTCCGGGTTGCTGCGGGTGGGCGAGGTTCTCGCCCCGTGGTGGCGGTAGGTTTCCGGTTGATGGTTCGTTCCCGGTGGTCCTGGTGTGGTTGTCGTGTCCTGTTGTGTGCGGGGTGCGGGAGTTGCGTGGGGCGGGTCGGGGAGGTAAATTAGCTGAGTCGCTGCGGCCGGGACGGGTTGTCCGGGGCCGGGAGGCGGCGAAGATTCCACTCACGAGTTTCGGGGCCTTTCGGGTCCTGGTTCTTGGTCTGTTGTTTGAGAACTCAATAGTGTGCCATGTTTGTTGATACCGATTGTTTTATCGGTTGATGGTTGTCGTGCGCCTCGCCTCCGTGGGGTGGCGGCAGCTTTTCGGCCGGGTTCGAAATGTTTTTCGTTGTTTTTTGACGGAGAGTTTGATCCTGGCTCAGGACGAACGCTGGCGGCGTGCTTAACACATGCAAGTCGAACGATGATCTCCCGCTTGCGGGGGTGATTAGTGGCGAACGGGTGAGTAATACGTGAGTAACCTGCCCTTGACTCTGGGATAAGCCTGG